>CAYGQY010000577.1:0-1501 GCA_964352195.1 uncultured bacterium | reverse complement strand
GTATCTCTGGTGCCACCCTGGAGCGCCCAGGCCTGCAACGCCTGCTGGTGGATATCGAGGAAGGGCTGGTCGATGTGGTGGTGGTCTACAAGATAGACCGCCTCTCCCGTTCCCTCATGGACTTCTCCAAGCTGGTCGAGGTGTTCGACCGCAACGGTGTCACCTTCGTCAGCGTGACACAGGCGTTCAACACCACGACGTCGATGGGGCGGCTGACCCTCAACATCCTGCTCTCCTTCGCCCAGTTCGAGCGGGAGGTCACCGCCGAGCGCATCCGCGATAAGGTTCGCGCCAGCTGCATGAAGGGCATCTGGATGGGCGGTGTGCCGCCGTTCGGCTATGCGGTGAAGGACAAGAAGCTGGTGGAGTACACGGTCGAGGCGAAGACGGTGCGCATGATATTCACCCGCTACGTCGAGACCGGGTCCGCCACGCTGTTGTCGCGGGCGTTGCGGGCCGAGGGTGTGGTTACCCGCCGGGGCAGGCTGATGAACAAAGGCTCCCTCTACAAGCTGCTGAACAACCGGGTCTATGTCGGCGAGGCCGTGCACAAGGGCAGCGCCTATCCGGGCCAGCACAAAGCCATCATCGACCGGGCTCTCTGGGATAAGGTGCACGCGATCCTGGCCCAGAGCCCCCGCACCCGTGCCGCCAATACCAGGGTCGAGACACCGGCGCTGCTGAAGGGCCTGCTGTTCGGCCCGGACGGCGCGGCCTTCTCGCCGACGCACACGAGCAAGGCCAACAGGCTCTACCGCTACTATGTCAGCCAGACCATCTTGAAGCAGGGCCCCGGCGCCTGTCCGGTGGGGCGTGTGCCTGCAGCAGCCGTTGAGAACGCCGTCATCGACCGGCTGAGGGTCGTGTTCCGCCAGCCGGAGATCATCATGGGCACCAGCAAGGCCGTGTGGGGTCAGGAACCCGGTGGAACCGAGGCGGAGATACGTGATGCGCTGCAGGCGCTTGATCCGCTCTGGGATGAACTGTTCCCGGCAGAACAGGCCCGGCTGGCGCATCTGTTGGTGGAGCGGGTGGATATCGGTGAGGACGCCCTCGACATCCGCCTGCGCGCCGATGGGCTGCCGGGACTGGCAAGGGAGTTCAGCACCGGGAGGATGGCGGCATGACTGCTACAGGGTCGTCAACAGTCTCGGTGCGTGTGCCGTTTCGGCTGCGCAAGCATGGCGGGCGCAAGATGGTGGTCACACCGGATGGTCAGCCCCTGCCCTCCCAGCCGCAGATCGACAATGCCCTCGTCAAGGCGATTGCCCGGGCGCATCGCTGGAAGCGGATGCTGGAGGCCGGGGAATACGGCAGTCTTACCGAACTGGCTGTGGCAGAGAAGATCAACCGCTCCTATGTCAGCCGCGTACTGCGCCTCACCCTGCTCGCGCCGGAGATTGTCGAGGCGATATTGGATGGACGGCAAGGGCCGGAGCTAACAATGGCCAGACTTGTGGAGCCGTTTCCGGCGGATTGGCTTGCGCAAGGCGCACACTTC
>CAYGQY010000576.1:0-1507 GCA_964352195.1 uncultured bacterium | reverse complement strand
CGGGGAAGGTCATGTCGATGCCCGCCTGTTCGGGCTGGCCACCTTCCTGGTGGCGGACGGCATGACCTTCGCCGGGTTCTTCGCCGCGTACCTCACCTTCCGGGCGGTCAATCCGCTGCCGGAGAACGCCACCTACGAGCTGGAGCTGATCCTGCCCACCCTGAACACCGTTCTGCTGGTGCTGAGCAGCTTCACGTTCCACCGGGCGGCCCGGGAGCTGCGCCAGGATCGCCTGGCCCCATGCCGGCTGTGGCTGCTGGTCACTGCCGCCCTGGGGATCGCCTTCCTCGGCGGCCAGATGGTGGAGTACTTCACCCTGCCGTTCGGACTCACCGACAACCTCTTCGCCAGCACCTTCTACGCCCTCACCGGGTTCCACGGTCTGCACGTGTCCCTGGGCGCGATGATGATCCTGATCGTGTGGTGGCAGGCCCGGATTCCGGGACGCTTCACCCCCGAGGAGCACTTCGGACTGGAGGCCGCGGAGCTCTACTGGCACTTCGTCGATGGGATCTGGTTGGTCCTCTACGGGATCCTCTATCTGCTCTAAATCCGGCGGCAGCGCCCGGTGCCCGAACCCTCGGGATGGCCCCACCTTGCCGGATGGCCTCCGGACTCGCCACAATCAGAACCACAACCCATTCGAGATGGGCCCGACGTGCTGATCAGCTGCCATCCCCATGCCGAACGTCATGCCATCGATCGGCGGAGTCATGCTGGTTGGTAAGGAACTTCTGGCCAAGGCCCGTTCCCTCAGTTCCTGCTCGGAGGATGAGATTGCCCGCGCCTGCGGCTACGTCGGCCCCAGTGGTCGCCTGCTCAGGAAGAACTTCTACCGCGCCCTGGTCGAGGCCAAGGGCTATCGCCTGGGCGGTCCCTCCGCCGCGTCCTCCGCGGCCAAGGGACGTCAGGCGGAGTTCCGCACCCGGGTCCACGGCAACGGCAATCTGCTGATCGGCCACGCCTACACCCGTCGCATGGGCCTCGAGCCCGGCCAGGAGTTTCACATCCAGATCCACCAGGAGACGGGATCGATCTGGCTGCTTCCCGTCGAGGACACCCCCTCCGAGCCCTAAACCCGGGGAGCAGGCCGATGGGGGTGTTCAGGTGGGCGCGTCGGGGAGAGGGTGATCCTCCCCCGATCCCGTCGCCGGCGATTCCGCCTCCGGGGGGGCCTCGTCGTGGAAGCGGGAGCTGAAGGCGAGCAGATCGAAGCCGCTGAACAGGAAGCTGACGCCCACCAGGATGCCCAGCACCGAGAGCTGGCCGCCCATCTTCATGGTGAGGATCAGCAGGCCGAGGATCAAGGTGATGATCCCGTTGGCCAGGCCCCAGCCGCTGCCGACCGAGCGCCGGTGGGTGAGGGCCACCAGCACCGCCACCAGTCCTTCCACCAGGAAGACCACCCCGATCGCCAGGGAGAGCGCCGCCACCTGGGCCGCCGCGTTCCCCAGCCCGCCGCGGAACTGGGCAATCATCCAGCCCCCGGTGACCAGGAAGAGGGTGG
>CAYGQY010000575.1:0-1511 GCA_964352195.1 uncultured bacterium | reverse complement strand
GTTCATCCTGAGCCAGGATCAAACTCTCCGTTGTAGACCGGTCCTCTAAAATAAATAAGATCGCTCTTACCTATCCTCAACTCGGCTTGCTCACTCCTAAGATTTAATACTTAAGCCTGAATTGATACCAAAGCATCAACTCATTCCGCTGCACTAACCTCAGTTGATTGCCCCATTCGGTAAAATGGTTTCAAAGAGTGCACTTAATAAGCACCAACCTTCGTTCATGCTTACTCCGTGACTTTCCCAGATCTCAGATCCGGTTCGCTTCCAGTATCAAACTGCTTTTCAACAACATGTTCACTCGTGAGAAGCCAACACGTCATCAACAGCTCAAAACCAGTTGCTATTGTTTTTTTGACGGGACCTCACACCTTCACTGCTCATTCGTTAACACTTCATAAAAGCTTCACTTCGCCTCGCCCTTTCACAGGCTCAGCTCAGCACACACCTTCAAAAGCCCTAACGCAGTGAAAGCGTCAGTTCCTAAACGTTTCGGTTGTCCAGGTTCTGCTACCTCCACTCCCGTTTCCAGAAGCTCTCGGTGGCTGTCGCCTCGCAGCGACCAGAGAAACTTACAGCACCGAAGGGCCGCTCTCGCAGGCTCTCTCCAATCTCTGTAAGCCTGCTCCTCTCGGTTCTGGCCTTGCGGCCTTCCCCTCTCAGAGCAGTTCAAAACCATAGCACCCCGATCAGCCCTCTTCGGCAGGAGCCTCGGGTGAGAGGTTCACCAGCGCGTCCGCCCAAGGCATGAAGCGCTCCAGCGTTGTGGCGCGATCGGCCGCCAGCACGGGATAGTCGGCCAGCGTCTGATCGCTGCCTGGCTGGAGATCCTCTGGAGAGCGCAGCAGCCAGCGCAGCGGGCAGCTGAGTTCCTCGAGCACCAGCCAGGCCGCCGCCAGGTCCCAGATCTTGGGCGTGGCCTCCAAGGCCGCGACGGTCTGGCCCATGGCCACACTCACCAGGTTCAGGCTCGCCACCCCGAGCAGCCGGATCTTGCCGGGGAAGCGGCGGTTGGGAAGCTTCTGCAGCACCCCGATCGAGCGGCTGCAGAGGGAAGCGCAGCCGGCGGGATGGTCCTGCAGCGACGGAGGGTGCAGGGGCTTGCCATTGCGCCAGGCGCCCTGGCCCCGCACCGCCACGATGCGCTGACGCAGCGGCGGCACATCGAGCACGGCCAGCACAGGGCGGCCCGCCTCAAAGCGGGCCAGGGAGATGGCCCAGTAGGGGATGCCCGCCGCGAAATTGGTGGTGCCGTCGAGGGGGTCAACCACCCAGAAGGCGTCACTCAGGGGCACCTGTTTGTCGCCCTCTTCACTCAGCACCCCCTCCCGGGGGAAGAGCTCGCCCAGCCCCTGCACCAGGGTGGCGTCGCTCCAGCGATCACAGGCGGTGATCAGGCTGCCATCGGCCTTGAGATCCGAGACAGCGTGGCCGAAATCGGCACGCTGCCGCTCGGCCACCCGATCGAGCAGGGCCGCAAGCCTTGGATCGAGAGCAGGGCGGGTGGG
>CAYGQY010000574.1:0-1517 GCA_964352195.1 uncultured bacterium | reverse complement strand
GCCTCGCGCACACCCTCATAGCGACTCTGTACCGTCACGACATAGCCCTGAACATCCAGTCCTCGGCGTCCTGCCCGCCCTGCCATCTGCAGGAATTCACTACCTGTGAGAGAACGGTGGCCACGCTCTGTGCGTTTTGAGAGCGCAGACACCACGGTGGTTCGCGCTGGCATGTTGATGCCTGCAGCCAGGGTTTCCGTGGCAAAAACCACCTTGATTAAACCTTGCTGGAAGAGAGATTCAACCAGTTCCTTCCAGGCTGGCAGCACCCCGGCGTGGTGAGAAGCAATGCCCCGCAGGAGGGGTTCGGCATAGCCATCACGAACAGCTTCAGGACTGGAGGCCGCAAAAGAATCAAGTTGCTGTTTAATCCGCAAGCGTTCTTCAGCGGTAACGAGACTCACCTTGGCCAGATCCCGTACACCTTTATCACAGCCACGTCGGCTGAAAATAAAGTAGATCGCGGGCAGCATCTCCCTCTCGGCCAGTTTCTGCACCACAAAAGCCATTGGCGCCGGCTCCGGCTGTGGCGGCTTGGCGGAACCCGGACCCTTACGGCGAGCTCCCTTGGGGGCACGCCAGACCTTGCTATTCGGATGCAGATCTGTGCCCGCCTCATTGAGCAGAGGATGCAGACCCTTAGCGCTACAAAAGCTAAAGCTCAACGGCACAGGGCGGTGGGTACTGATCACAAGCTGGGTCGGGCCGTGCACTCGGCCAAGCCAATCCGTGAGCTGATCCGCGTTGGCAACGGTGGCAGACAAGGCCACAAGCTGTATCGATGGCGGGCAGTGAATGATGGATTCTTCCCAGACCGTACCGCGCTGAGTGTCATTCATGTAGTGACACTCGTCCAGCACAACCGCCTCTACATTCAGCAACGGGTCATCGTTTGGATTATCAATTTCCGCATAGATCATATTGCGAAAGATCTCTGTGGTCATCACGACAACCGGTGCATCGCGATTCAGGCTTAAATCGCCGGTGAGCAAACCCACTCGATCATCGCCATATTGATGCTTGAAGTCTCTCAGTTTCTGATTCGACAGAGCCTTCAGCGGAGTGGTGTAAAACACCCGATTACCATGGGCGAGGGCCCGATGAATGGCATATTCGCCAATCAAGGTTTTTCCACTTCCCGTGGGGGCACTCACAACCACAGAAAGGCCATTATTCAACGCCTCAACTGCAGCCACCTGGAAATCATCCAGAACAAGACCATCGCTGAATGCGCTTAAAGGTCCTGCGTTCAAGGCTAACCGCAACCAATGCTCACCTATCCTAACCGATTTGTTCCTGGCGGCTTCCGATGCCACCAAGGCCGACAAGGCCGTACAACGCGTCTCGTCGGCACCGCAGGGCACCGCAGGATCTCCAACTCAAGGGCACCTCGAAAAATCTACGCCGCTCCCTGTCAGCGCGTGAAATATGCAATAGAATTAGTTCAGCTCAACATAGCTAAATGGGACAGCGTGGATTCTGGGATGAGGAGAAGCGCATCCACAGGCTTCAGCAGA
>CAYGQY010000573.1:0-1518 GCA_964352195.1 uncultured bacterium | reverse complement strand
CCCACCAGGTGTGGGCCATGGATTTCCAGTTCGACGCCACCGCCGATGGCCGCAGACTCAAGTTCCTGAACGTGATCGATGAGCACAGCCGCATCTGCCTGGCGATCCGGGTCGGCAGGCGGTGCAAGGCCAAGGATGTGGTGGCCGTGCTGGAGGAGCTCACCAGTCTCTACCCCGCACCTGCATTCATCCGGTCCGAGAATGGGCCTGAGTTCATCGCTCAAACTCTACGGGGCTGGTGCGAGGCCAGCGGCACCACCACCACGGCCTACATCAAGCCCGGATCCCCGTGGGAGAACGGTTTTGCCGAGTCGTTCAACGGCCGAATGTCCCGTGTCAATCTGGTTGAGGGGCGCTCAACCAGATTGTCGCCGGATAGCCGGTTCCGGGATGAGTTCCTCAACACTGAGTTGTTCACCACAGCTCCTGAGGCGCAGATCCTGGCCTATCGCTGGCGCTGGGAGTACAACTCACTCAGGCCACATTCGGCCTTCCAGGGGCTGACGCCCCTGGAGGCAGCTCAACAGGGAGCTGCAGCATGACCACAACCACCCACTCTCATAAGGCCTGGACCGATAAAGGGGGTCACGTCAGCTGGAGCCTCATTAGGATTGAATAAGCTGACACAGTCCAGTTGAAAGGTGATTTGGCCATATTGTAGGCGGCCTTGAACTGCTCGTTCTTGCAATCAGCTCCTCGACGCTGAAGAAGCTGTCTCGGCAGATTACTCGTTGCGTGAGGATTCCTAACCAGCACTCCACCTCGTTGAGCCAGGAAGGGTAGGTGGCAGTGCAATGGACATGGAAACAACTGCAGACTCAGGTCCTTCGTGTTGGCCATGGATTTCCTCGTTCAGACGATTGCTGGATCGTTGATCCGTCTGCTGTTCTTTGTTCACCAGGCCCTCTTGCCGGTTCCGTTTCACAGGCAAGGGATCGTCCCAGTACGACATCGGAACCCGTGGCCGTGCTTTCTGGGCGGGCATTGGATCAGGCTCTCAAGGCCAGAGCAAGAATGCCCTCAGACGCGAACGCTGAGGGCGCTCCGGCGCTGCTGCACGGGACGAAAGGGATGCCGGGCTGTCAGGTAGAGGATGCCCGGCGTCATGACCACAGCCAGGGGAGAGACAGCGGAGCTGAGACACGTCCCCGGTCCGCCTGATCCAGCTTTGCGGCTAGGCCCTCGCCGTCACCTGAGTCTGCTCGGGGGTGCCACCGCCGAATTGGTGGAAGTGGCAGCCTCGAGCTGAGCGACAACCTCAGCAAGGCTGATCTTCAGCATCGGGAGGTGGGGATTCATCTCTCTTAGCCGCATCAGTTGGCATGTATTCCGCAGGTACAGATGACGGGAGTAGTGTTGGCTGGGGTCACTTCTCCATGCGACTCTTGTGCATTCAGCTTCACTCATCCCCAGGGAAACGGGTGCATTGGAAAACAGACCGAGCTTCCCACAGAGAGCGATCAACTCCCTCTGGGTCAACCCCTCGAGACTTTTGCCAAGAATATGGCTTCCGCGATA
>CAYGQY010000572.1:0-1519 GCA_964352195.1 uncultured bacterium | reverse complement strand
CGCCGGCAGCGGCTGCCAGGCGGCCCTGGCGGCGGAGCGCTGGCTCAGCCACCACGACCTGGCGGTGACGGTGCGGCGGGACGCGGTGGAGCCCGAACCCAGCGGCGAACCCACGCCCACGGTGGTGAGCGACGCGGAGAACTTTGATCCCGAGGCGCTCTGGCAGAAGGGGGGCTATGCCCTGCGCAAGCTCTACCACGACGACACCGGCCCCCTGCTGGTGGTCTACACCTCGCCGAGCTGCGGGCCCTGCCACGTGCTCAAACCCCAGCTCAAGCGGGTGCTCGCCGAGCTGGGCGGGGCGGCCCGGGGGGTGGAGATCGACATCGAGGCCGAGCAGGACATCGCCCAGCAGGCCGGCGTGAGCGGCACCCCCACCGTGCAGCTCTTCCACGCCAAGCAGCTCAAGCAGCAGTGGCGTGGGGTCAAGCAGCGAAGCGAGTTCAAAGCCGCGATCGAGTCCCTGCTGGCCGCCCCCGTGGGCTGAGCTCAGCGGCGCCGGGGACCTCCGGGACGGTTGCCACCTGGACGGGGGCCGGTGGCTCCGGCATTGCGCTCCCGGTAGGTGATCCGGCCGCGGGTGAGGTCGTACGGACTGATCTCCACCAGCACCTTGTCTCCGGCGAGCAGCTTGATGCGGAACTTGGTGAGCTTGCCGGCCGCTCGGCAGAGGCACTGGTGCCCGGAGGGCTGATCGAGGGTGACCAGGTAGAAGCCGTTGCCCTGTTCCTTCTCGATCACACCCGAAGTTTCGATCATGCGCTGCCGTAGCTCGATGCTGAGGTTGATGTCAGCTTAAATTGACGGCTCCCCGGCCCTGGCCCGGCATCGGGCGGCGATAGGGTCATCCCCGTTGCCACCGGCTGTCTTGGTGTTCCCACCGCTCTCGCTCGACCTGGGCCTGCTGCTGATCTCGATCGGAGCGGTGAACCTCTGGAGGGCCCGCACCGGCGGCCACTGACAGACCGCTTCCGGCGCCCTGACCACCCTGCTGTTCCACAAGCCCTACGGGGTGCTCAGCCAGTTCAGCCCCGAACCGCGCAGCGCCTGGCGCACCCTGGCCGAGTTCATCCCGGTTCGCGGCGTCTATGCGGCGGGCCGTCTCGACGCCGACAGCGAGGGCCTGCTGCTGCTCACCAGTGATGGCCAGCTTCAGCACAGGCTCACCGATCCCCGCTGGGGCCACTGGCGCCGCTACTGGGTCCAGGTGGAGGGCCGCCCCGATGGGGCGGCCCTGGCGGCCCTGCGGGAGGGCGTGATCCTGCAGGGTCGGCCCACCCTGCCGGCACGGGCCCGCCTGCTGGCCGATCCCGCTCCAGCGGAGCGCCAGCCACCGATCCGCCGGCGCCTCACGGTGCCGACCGCCTGGCTGGAGCTGGAGCTGCGGGAGGGCCGCAACCGTCAGGTGCGCCGCATGACGGCCGCCGTGGGGCTGCCGACCCTGCGTCTGCTGCGGGTCGCGATCGCTCTCTCCGACGACGCACCACCCCTCGATCTGGGCGGACTGGCGGCGGGGGAG
>CAYGQY010000571.1:0-1520 GCA_964352195.1 uncultured bacterium | reverse complement strand
GCAGGGGAACCAGCCGCTCCAGATCCAGATGACGTTCGGCCAGGGCGGCCCAGGCGTCCTGGCGGGCGTCGAGGTCAGCCAGCTCATGGGCGGGAAGAAGCCCCAGATGCCGGGAGGGCAGGCTCAGATCGGGATGGCGGGGCAGCACGCCCAGCAGGGGCATGGCGATCGAGGCCAGAGCTTCGGCCAGCAGGGAGTGATGGCGCTCCGTGCTCACGCCGTTGAGCACCACGCCGGCCAGGGTCAGGTCGCTCTGATGATCCCGGAACCCCCGCACCAGGGCCGCCAGGGAGCCGGCCTGACGGCTCGCCTCCACCACCAGGACCACGGGCAGTCCGAGCCGGGCCGCCACCTCGGCGGAACTGCCCTCGGTGCCGGGGCCGCGCCCGTCGAACAGACCCATCACCCCCTCCACCAGGCAGTGGTCGGCCTGGGATCCCCACCAGTGGTACGCGCGCTCCAGCCACTCCTCCCCGCAGAGCAGGCGATCGAGGTTGCGGCAGGGGCGACCGCTCACCCGGCCGAGCAACTGGGGATCGAGGTAGTCGGGGCCCACCTTGAAGGTCTGGATCGAGTCGCCGCCACGGCGCAGATGGGCCGCCAGGGCCAGGCTGAGCAGGGTCTTGCCGCTGCCGCTGCAGGGTGCCGCGATCAGGCAGGCCATCGGCTCGACCCCTCAGTCCGTCATCCCTGGGGCAGCAGCTTGGCAGCCAGCGGGGCAGCGGCTGCCAGCAGCGGGTTGGTGGAGTCGTGGCCACCCCCCAGCAGGCGGGCCATTTCCCATTCATCCGTGGCGTGTCGGCCGGGCACGACCTCCTCGGCCAGCTCCATCCGGGCCATGCCGCCGGCCTCGAGGCGCATGCAGCCGCCCGACTCGGAGCAGAGGATCACGCAGAGCGCCTGTTGACCGGGGGTCTCGCAGATCAGCCGCAGGCCGAGGACGGTGCCGGGGTGGCTGCTGGGGACCCCCACCGGGACCGGAGTGAGGTGGAACTGCACCGCCGCGCCATCGGTGCGTTCGAATTCAGCCCGGATCCCCCCATCCGTCCCGGTGTCGCTGGCGACCCAGTGCCAGCCGAGACGGTCGGCAAGCCAGGCCGCCAGGAGGAGGCCCTGCACCGGATGGGAGCCCTCCACATCGATGTCGAGCTGTACGACATGGTTGAGGGCATCCCGCCGACCCGGGGGATCGAACACCATCGCCAGGGATTCGCGCCAGCTCCGCTGGCGCAGCCAGTTGAGGTCATTGACGGCCTGGCCGCTGGCAATGCGGGCCTTGAGCAGATCGAGCACGCGGCGGGGACTGCCCAGGGCCGTGTCAAGCACGAGGCGGCGACCGGGCTGACAGAGGGCCTCCAGCAGATCGGGGGCCTCGTCGAGGGATCCGTTCCACCAGACCCAGCAGGGCAGATCGGAGGGCACCAGGGGTTTGAGCAGGTCGAGACCCTGTTGCAGGGCCCCGAAATCACCCCGCAGCACCACCACATCCCCGCAGGCGGCGGCACTGCCCTCGCCAGGGA
>CAYGQY010000570.1:0-1523 GCA_964352195.1 uncultured bacterium | reverse complement strand
GCGGAGAGGATAACCGCTGAAAGCATCTAAGTGGGAAGCCCACCTCAAGATGAGTATTCCCATGGGGTAACCCAGTAAGGTCACGGGAAGAACACCCGTTGATAGGCTCTACGTGGAAGCGCAGTAATGTGTGAAGCGGAGGAGTACTAATAGACCGAGGGCTTGACCATCAACTCAAGCTCTTAACAGCTTGTTTCCAGAGGATGAGCAAGAGATGGCCGTCAAGGTTGTCTGGAGCTGATCTAACCTATGCAGTTCTCAGGGTTCAACCTGAGAGCAAGACAAGAAGCAGAAGACTCGATGGAGCTTGATCTCCTGAGATCATTTCATCAGAGCCTTCTATCCTGGTGTCCATAGCGCAGTGGAACCACACCGATCCATCTCGAACTCGGTTGTGAAACGCTGCAGCGCCGACGATAGTTGGGGGGAAGCCCCCTGAGAAAATAGGTCGATGCCAGGTAAAACTTTTTCAGCTCTGCTCTGCTTTGATCTCTGGTCAGTTTCGCCTGCTTGAAGTGGGCAGCTCCACAGAGAACTTTGAGCCACCCCCGGGTGGCTTTTTTTGTGTCCATCCACTCTGATGCCCATGGGGCATGGGCTGATACAGACAGGTGTTGGGATGACGGGGCCTCAGGCCCGCCATCCAGGCCAGCGTCTGGGTCGCCGTGGGGGGATGGGCTCGGCGCCAGGCCAGCCATTCAGCGTCGCTACTGATCTGGCCCTCTACCCGGCCCTGCCGATCCACCACCAAGCAACGGCCGCCCTCGGGGGAGTTGCTGAGCAGCGTGTTGATCGCCTCCACCGGCATCCGGCCGCTCACGCCACTACGCCGGTGGCCCAGCAATCGCAGCTGGTGTTTGCCGTAGCGCACGGAAGCCAGCTCCACCACGCCTGCTGGCAGTACCAACTGGGGCCTGGCTTGCTTCAAGGGCAGGGCCGCTTGGCGCTCCTGCATCACCCCATCCAGCCACAGCCTGGGCGGCAGGGCCCCAGCCGGGGCAAAGCCAGGCTTGCGCAGCAGGGATTCCATCGTGAGCACTGTGGCCCAAACCGCCAGCCCGATGAGCAGCAGGCGGCGGCGATGCTGGAAGGACGGCTGCTGCGGGCTCATCGCGTGATCGGGCGCTGGCGCTGCAACCACCACTCGAGCAGCAGCACGTAGCTGAGGCACACCAGGGTGCTGGCCGCGAGGGAAAAGAACTGAGCACCCAGGCCGGAATGCCAGAACTCAAAGCCCCGCAGGGCTGCCAAGGGTCCTGGGCCGGGATCGCGCACGGTGAAGGCCAGCAGGGCGATGCGCACACCATTCAGCAGGAACACCCCGGCGAAGGTGCCCACGGCCAGGACCGAGATGGCCGCTCTGCGGCCGCGAAGGGGCAGGGGAAGCAGGATCAGCAATGCCACCAGCGTGGCCAGGCTGAAGGCGAGGGTGCTGCGGCCGGTGCAGGAGCCATCCACCAGCAGCACCTGGGTGGTCATCACGATGCGATCTGCCTGGGCATAGGCGGGCTGGCCCACCAGCC
>CAYGQY010000569.1:0-1523 GCA_964352195.1 uncultured bacterium | reverse complement strand
AGCAGGCTCGAGCGCATGGAACCCCAGCGCCGCGACGGGCCACCGCAGTCCCTGAGCTCACCCCCGGCTCACCCCCTCCCCGGCGGCGCCCGTCCGCCGCTCTGGCTGCAGGGACGTCTGGAGGTGGCGGCATCGGGTCGGGAGCTGGCCGCACGGGTGGCCGACCAGCTGCTGAAGGAATTGCGCTCAGGCCCCGGCCAGCCCCTCGGACTGGCCACGGGCCGCACGATGGAGCCGGTCTATGCCGCCCTGCTGGAACGGCTGTGGGATCTGCCCCAGGCCGAGCGTGCGGCGATCCTGGACCGCTGGTCCAGCTTCAATCTGGACGAATACGGGGGCCTGGCCCGCGACGATCCCCGTTCCTTCGCCGCCGCCATGGACCGGATGCTGGGGCGACCGCTGGGCCTCGATCCGGCCCGGCTTAGGCTTCCCGACGGCCTGGCCGCCGACCCGGCCGCGGAGGCGCGCCGCTACGGCGACGCGGTGGCCAGGGCCGGAGGGATCGGTCTGCAGCTGCTGGGATTGGGGGACAACGGCCACGTGGGCTTCAATGAGCCCCCCTGTGGTCCAAACGCCCCCACCCGCTGGCTGAGCCTGAACCCCGCCACCCGCCGCCAGAACGCCGGCGCCTTCGGCGGGGATCCCGAACGGGTGCCCGAGGGGGCGATCACCCTGGGCCTCCGGGAGATCCTTCGCGCCCGCCGGGTGCTGCTGGTGGTGGCGGGGGCAGCCAAGCGGCCGATCCTCCGCCGGCTGCTCAGCAGCGCTCCAGACGCCGACCTGCCGGCCAGCTGGCTGCAGCGGCATCCCGACCTGCGGCTGATGGTCGATCGGGCCGCGCTTGAGGGCTGAACCCTCAGGCCATCGCCGCTTCGATCCGCTCCTCATCGGCCTCCAGGTTGCTGGTGACACTGCGGACGTCGTCGAGATCCTCGAGGGCATCCAGCATGCGCAGGCAGGCCCGCAGGTGCTCCCCGTTCTCGAGATGGCAGGGGGTGGAGGAGAGCCAGCGGTGTTCCCACTCCGAGACGGCCCAGCCCAGGCGCCGCAGACCATCCTGAAGGGCCTCCAGACCGGTGAAACCGGTGAAGACCTCCAGACCCCCCGCCTCGAAGGCATAGCCCAGCGCCGGCGGTCCTCCCGCCTCCTCCAGCTGAAGCAGGCCCTCGAGCAGGTCCTCCTCGGCCGGCAGGGGTGGCTCGATCCGCACCACGCCCCGCTGTTCGAACAGGTAGCCAACGCAGCCGGTCTCGCCGAGGTTGCCGCCCTGCTTGCTGAAGGCCAGGCGCAGGGCCGCGGCCGTGCGGTTGCGGTTGTCGGTGAAGGCCTCGATCAGCACGGCCACCCCGCCGGGTCCGTAGCCCTCGTAGCGCACCTCCTCGAACTGTTCGGCCTCGCTGTCGCCCCGGCCGCTGCCCTTGGCGATCGCCCGCTCGATGTTGACGTTGGGCACTCCGGCCGCCCGGGCCTTCTCGATGGCGGTGCGCAGCTGGAAGTTGCCGGCCGGGTCGCCGCCGGTGCGG
>CAYGQY010000568.1:0-1526 GCA_964352195.1 uncultured bacterium | reverse complement strand
GTCACCGACTGGATGGCCCAGGAGCGCGAGCGGGGCATCACGATCACGGCAGCGGCCATTTCCACCAGTTGGAAAGACCACCGAATCAACATCATCGATACCCCCGGCCACGTCGACTTCACCATTGAGGTGGAGCGTTCGATGCGGGTGCTCGACGGCGTGATCGCCGTGTTCTGTGCCGTGGGGGGCGTCCAGCCCCAGTCGGAAACCGTGTGGCGCCAGGCGGATCGCTACAACGTGCCTCGCATGGTGTTCGTCAACAAGATGGACCGCACCGGGGCCGACTTCCTCAAGGTCTACGAGCAGATCAAGGATCGCCTCAAGGCCAGCGCAGCCCCGATCCAATTGCCGATCGGCGCCGAGGGCGAACTGAGCGGCATCGTGGATCTGGTCAAGAACCGGGCTTTCATCTACAGGGATGAGCTCGGCAAGGACATCGAGGAGACCGACATCCCCGCCTCCATGGTCGAGGAAGCCGCCCACTGGCGCAACAAGCTGATGGAGTCGGTCGCCGAAACCGATGATGATCTGGTGGAGGTGTTCCTCGAAACCGGCGAGCTCAGTGATGAGCAGCTGCGCAGGGGCATCCGCACCGGCGTGCTCAAGCACGGCCTGGTGCCCATCCTGTGCGGCTCGGCCTTCAAGAACAAAGGCGTGCAGCTGCTGCTGGATGCGGTGGTCGACTATCTGCCCGCCCCGATCGACGTGCCGCCGATCCAGGGCCTGCTTCCTGATGGTGATGAGGCCCTGCGTCCTGCCGAGGATGGCGCCCCCTTCAGCGCCCTGGCCTTCAAGGTGATGGCCGATCCTTTCGGCAAACTCACCTTCGTGCGCATTTACTCCGGAGTGCTCCAGAAGGGCAGCTACGTACTCAACTCCACCAAGGACAAGAAAGAACGGATCTCACGGTTGATCATCCTCAAAGCCGATGATCGCGAAGAAGTGGATGAACTTCGTGCTGGCGATCTTGGTGCCGTGCTCGGGCTCAAGGACACCACCACCGGAGACACCCTCTGCGTGGAAAACGATCCGATTATTCTCGAGTCGCTATTCATCCCCGAGCCCGTGATTTCGGTCGCCGTGGAGCCCAAGACCAAGGGCGACATGGACAAACTCTCCAAGGCCCTGCAGTCCCTCTCGGAAGAGGATCCCACCTTCAGGGTGTCCACCGACCCTGAAACCAACCAGACCGTGATCGCCGGCATGGGGGAACTCCACCTGGAGATTCTGGTGGATCGGATGCTGCGTGAGTTCAAAGTGGAGGCCAACATCGGTGCCCCCCAGGTGTCTTACCGGGAAACGATCCGTGCCAGCGCCAAGGGCGAAGGCAAATTCGCCCGGCAAACGGGCGGCAAGGGCCAATATGGTCACGTCGTGATCGAGATGGAGCCTGGCGAACCTGGCACAGGGTTCGAGTTCGTCAACAAGATTGTTGGCGGTATCGTGCCCAAGGAGTACATCGGCCCGGCCGAAGCCGGCATGAAGGAAACCTGCGAATCCGGCGTGATCGCGGGCTACCCCATGAT
>CAYGQY010000567.1:0-1527 GCA_964352195.1 uncultured bacterium | reverse complement strand
GGTAGAGAGCAACTGCGCGACCTTCATCAACGGGCCTTTCAGCCCGCCGAGGGCGGAGCCCCCCAGCTCGTGGCCGTCCCCCCCTACAGCTCCGGCGATCCCTGCGTGGTGCCGAGCCTGCTCTGGCTGGCGGATCCCGGCAGCGATCGTCCCCTGATCGGCCGCCAGGTGGTGGACGCCGGGCTGGCTGCGGTGCCCGGCCCCAGCCTCTGCCGTGACTTCAAGCGCCGGATCGGGGAAGACCAGCGCTGGGACCGCCGGACAGGCGGTTCCCCGGGGAACCGGGAGGCCCCCGCGCTACTCAGCCCCGAGCAGGCGGGCAGCCTGCTGTTGCGCCGTCTCTGGGACGACCTGCCGGCGGCGCTGGCCCCCACCCGGTTGGTGCTCACCGCGCCCATCGAGGGCTACCGGGGCTACCGGCAGTGGTTGCAGCAGCTGAGCGGCCATCTGCCGGTGGAGGAGGTGGCCCTGGTGGACGAACCCACCGCCGCCGCCATCGGTGCCGGCCTGCCGCCGGGCAGCAAGGTGCTGGTGGTGGATCTGGGCGGCGGCACCATCGATCTCTCCCTGGTGGCTCTCCAGGGGGGCGAAGGCCGTGCGGCTCCGATCGCCCAGTTGCTGCGCTTCGCCGGCCGTGATCTCGACAGCAGCCGTCAGGCGCTGCGCTGCGCTGAGGTGCTGGGCAAGGCGGGGGTGGCCCTCGGTGGCCGGGACATCGATCGCTGGATCGCCCAGGTGCTCGGCTCCGATCTGCCGGCGGAGGGGGCCCTGCTGGAGATCGCCGAACAGATCAAATGCACCCTGAGCCGGGAGGAGACCGCGATCGCGGTCTGGAGTGCGCCCGGGTTCGGCAGCCGGGAGCTGCGGCTGGACCGGGATCGCCTCGATGCCCTGCTGCGGGAGCGGGGTCTGCTGGATCTGCTCGACGACCTGCTGGAGCGGGTGCTGGCGTCCGCCCGCGCTCGGGGACTGGTCCTGGGCGACATCGACGCCATCCTGCCGGTGGGCGGCACCAGCCGGATGCCCCTGATCCGGCGCTGGCTCCAGGAGCGCCTCGGCACCGTGCCCCTGCGGGATCAGCGCCCCATCGAGGCCGTGGCCCTCGGTGCCCTGGCCCTTACCCCCGGCGTGCGTCTCCGGGATGTGCTCGCCCGGGGGGTCTCCCTGCGCTGCTGGGACCAACGCAGCGGCACCCATCGCTGGCATCCCCTCTTCCTGGCGGGCCAGAGCTGGCCCACCCAGCACCCACTCGACCTCGTGCTGGCCTGCAGCCGTGATGACCAGCGCCAGCTGGAATTCGTCCTGGGGGAACCCAGCGCGGAGGAACGCAGCGAAGTGGTGTTCGTCGATGGGCTTCCCCAGCTTCGGCGGCGGCCAGCGGGTGAGCCTCGGCTGGAGCCCTGGAGCCGGCAGCCGGCCGCCCTCGTTCTCGATCCTCCCGGGGAGAAGGGGCTGGACCGGCTGCGGCTGCGCTTCAGCATCGATGCCGACGGTCTGCTGCACCTGGAAGTGAAGGATCTGCTCACC
>CAYGQY010000566.1:0-1528 GCA_964352195.1 uncultured bacterium | reverse complement strand
GGCGCCGGAGAGCCGAGCGCCAGGGCCAGGCCGCGCCCATGCCCCACCAGAGCCAGGCCACCGGCGCCGTAGGCCAGCCAGGACAGGAACCGCACCCCCCCTGTCGTCTGCGGAACGACGTGGCCGTACAGCCAGAGCAGCCCGTAGTAGAGCGGTGGATGGGAGTCGGTCCGCAGGGATTCCTGCAGCACCTCGAACGAGGGCTGGAACGCCTGCTGAACGGTGGTGAGTTCATCAATCCAAAGACTGGTCGCCTCGACGAGCGAGAGCGACCGGAGGGCGAAGAGGGCGCACACCGCCCCGATCAGCCAGAGCCACCAGGGATGGCGCGGGGGCTCTCTGGAACGCTCGGCTGCAGCCAGGTCCATCCAGGACGGAGCCATACCATCGGAGGCATCACTCTGACGGAATCGCCAGAGTGATGCCTTCCATCCCTCCGCCCCCCGGCGCAGACCATGTACGTCGTCGAGCTCTCCCTCAAGCTCAGTCCCATGCCCATCGCCGTGCAGCGCAAGGAACTCGCCGCGGCCCAGAGCCTGTTCGGCGAGATCCGCGCGGCCATGGAAAGCGGCCACCCCCGCGTGCTCGAGCTGACCTGCGAGAAGGCGGAGGAGAAGCGGGTCTGCCTGCTGAGCAGCGAGTTGGTGGGGGTGCAGATGTACGAGAAATCGGCCGTGGGTGGGGGCAGCAAGCGCCCGGGCTTCAGCTTCGAGAGCTGATCCTTGCCAGGCCCTGACGCGTGCCGCAGCGGCCCGACGGGGTCGGAACCAATCCTGACGGCCCAGGGTCTCAGCTTCGCCTGGCCCTCCGGCCAGCGGGCCCTCGACCGTTGTGATCTCCAGGTTCCCGCTGCAGGGCTGTGGATGCTGGTGGGCGGCAACGGCAGCGGTAAGAGCACCCTGCTGCGGCTGCTCGCCGGCCTGCTTCAGGCCCAGACCGGGACCATCCACTGCGCCCTGCGCACGGCCCTGGTGTTCCAGAACCCGGACCACCAGTTGCTGCTGCCCAGCTGCGGCACCGATCTCCAGCTCGGTCTGCCGGCGGATCTCGAGCCCCGGGAGCGCCAGGACCGCATCCGGGCCTGCCTGGCGCTGGTGGGGCTGGGCGGCCTGGAGCGACGACCCATCCACAGCCTCAGCGGCGGTCAGAAACAGCGGCTGGCCATCGCCGGTGCCCTGGCCGGCGAGGCCGGCCTGCTGCTGCTGGATGAACCCACCGCCCTGCTGGATCCGGACAGTCAGCAGGAGGTGCTGGGGCTGATCCAGCGCCTGTGCGCCCGGTCCGAGCAGCCCCTGACCGCCCTCTGGATCACCCACCGCCTCGAGGAACTCGACCGCTGCGACGCCGCCGCCGTGATGGAGCGGGGGCGGCTGGCGCTCTGGCAATCGGGCCCGGCCCTGCGGCGAGCTCTGGAGCGTCGGGAGCCCCCCTTGCCGGGCGGCAGGGCCGGCGGGTAGGTTCAATCCGGTTCAATCCTCGGTAGCTCAGTGGTAGAGCGGTCGGCTGTTAACCGATTGGTCGCAGGTTC
>CAYGQY010000565.1:0-1528 GCA_964352195.1 uncultured bacterium | reverse complement strand
CCTTGATCCAGCCCATCTGTTCCCGTTCGCTTCAGCAGGCCGGCGCCGGCCTGCTCGGTGTCCTCACCCTGACTCTCACCAGCGGCAACACCGCCCTTGCCCGGGGAGACCAGACCCAACTCGCTCAAGCGTCGAAAGGCGTGGAGATCGGGGTCTATTCCGGCCGCCACTACAACACCGACAAAGCGCTCTACGCCCAGTTCACCGCCAAAACCGGCATCAAGGTCCGATTGCTGGAAGGCAAGGACGACGCCCTGATCGAGCGACTGCGCAACGAAGGCAGCCGCAGCGACGCCGATGTGCTGGTTCTCGTGGATGCCGCCCGGCTCGATCGGGCCACCGATCTGGGCCTGTTCCGGCCCACCAGTTCCGCCTCCCTCAACCGCGATGTGCCCACCAACCTGCGGGACTCGAAAGGCCGCTGGTACGGCCTGACCCGCCGTGTGCGCATGGTGGTGGTGAATCCGAACAAGGTGAATCCGGCCACCATCCGCACCTACGCGGACCTCGCCAAGCCGGCCCTGAAGGGACAGCTCTGCCTGCGCAACCGGCAGAGTCCCTACAACCAGTCGCTGGTGGCCGATCAGATGATCCTGCGCGGCGATGCGGCCACCCGCAACTGGATCCGGGGCATGGTCGCCAACGTGACTCAACCGTTCTTCAGCTCCGATACCCCCCTGGCCCGGGCTGTCGCAAACGGAAGCTGCGGAGTGGGAGTGGTCAACACCTATTACGTGGGACGGATGCTCTCGGGCGAGAGCGGCGCGGCCGACAAGACCCTGGCCCAGCGCCTCAAGGTGGTGTTCCCCAATCCATCCCACGTCAACATCAGTGGAGGAGGGGTCACCACCGCCTCGAAGAATCCAGCAGCAGCCTTGAAGCTACTGGAATTTCTCGCCTCCCCAACCGGTGGTCGTGGCTATGCAGAAGCCAACTTCGAATATCCCCTCAGGGGCTATGGGGATAACGCCACCCTGCGATCCCTTGGCACTTTCCGCGCCGATGGGGTGTCCGCCGAACAGCTGGGCCTGAAAAGCCGGGCGGCGGTGGGGCTGATGGAAAAGAACGGCTGGAAGTGACTCCAGCCTGAGCCCTGCAGAGTGAATCCGCCCTGGCCAGCTGGGGGTCAAGCCGTGGGCAACGGCATCTCAGCACTCTTCATCGGCGCAACCTCGGCATCCGTGTCGGTTTCAAAGGGCAGAACATTCAGTTGATCTGATTGCTGATAGCGGCCGAAGGCCAGCTCGGTGATCTGCCAGGCCCGGCAGTATTGACTGGTGATCCTTGGCCCCACCGGAATGCCCAGCCGGGTAATGGCCTGTCCAATCTGATTGGCTTGCGCAATTCCGAGATCGCTGAGCTTCCGTTGGGTGTTGCAATCCGCCAGGCCCATGGCTGGATCAGCCTGATCGGCGTAGTCCTTGGTGGCCTGGGTGTGACGAACATCGATGACGTGACCGGCTTGCCTCAATGCGGACAGCAGACTCTAGAGATCGAGCTTGTCCTGAAATGAGGCGTTGGCTTGTGA
>CAYGQY010000564.1:0-1533 GCA_964352195.1 uncultured bacterium | reverse complement strand
GCCCCGGCGGCAAGCGCGGCCGAACGCCGCGACGACTTCGGGCGCTGGCAGCATGACGCCCGCAGCTGCGAGCGCAATCTGGCCGGCCAGGAGCAGGCCCCCTGCACGGGGCTCCGCTTTGAGCAGAACAGGCAGGGGCTGCTGAACATCCGCTTCCTCGGACCCGGAAGGGGTGAGCAGGCCGGGCGAGAGGAGACCACCAACCTGGTGAGCTTCGTCGGGGTGGTCCGGGAGGGCGGGGATTCCCTGAGCTGCCACCAGGGCCACTGTCAGCTCAAGGGACCACTCCGCACGGAGATCTCGAGCGTGAGCGAAACGAGCTACGACAGCCGAGGCCTGGCCATCACCCTGCCGAACGCCTGGCCGGCAGAGGGCAGCTGCGACATCCAGCGCAATGCGGTGATCTGCCGGGCCACGGCCCCGTCGGGTGAGCGCTGGAGCGCCACCGCGGCGTTCTGATGGCGCGGCCCGCCGCCACGCCCGGGCTCACGGGGGCCCTGGAGCGGGATCAAAGGCGGCACCCAGATTCGAACTGGGGATAAAGGATTTGCAATCCTCTGCCTTACCACTTGGCCATGCCGCCGGAGCGGAACCTCAGGCCCGCTCAGCGGATCGTATCAGCCGTGGCCGGCTGCTCCCGCTGCTGGTTCTCAGCAACGGCCATGGGGAGGATCTGGTCGCCATGCGGGTCCTTCAGGCCCTGCGGGAGCGGCGCCAGGACCTGGACGTGGCCGTGTTGCCCCTGGTGGGCAACGGCGACGGCTACCGGGCGGCGGAGGACCGGGGGGAGCTGCGCCGGGTCGGTCCGCGGCAGCGGCTGCCGAGCGGTGGCTTCAGCAATCAGAGCCTGGGGGGCCTGCTCAGCGACCTGAGCGCGGGCCTGCCGCTGCTGAGCTGGCGCCAGTGGCGGCTGGTGCGGCACTGGGGGCGCAGCGGTCTGCCAATCCTGGCCGTCGGGGATCTGCTGCCCCTGCTGCTGGCCTGGGGCAGCGGGGCCCCCTACGGCTTCATCGGCACCCCGAAGAGCGACTACACCTGGCGCAGCGGACCGGGCGGCAGCCCCCTGGCCGACCGCTACCACCGCTGCAAAGGCAGCGAATGGGATCCCTGGGAACGGTCGCTGATGGCCCATCCCCGCTGCCGGCTGGTGGCCGTGCGGGATGGCCTCACCGCCCGGGGTCTCCGGCGCCAGGGCGTGGCTGCCCTGGCGCCGGGCAATCCGATGATGGATGGATTCGCCCCGGCCCCCGTGCCGGCGTCCCTCCAGGGGGTCCGGCGCCTGATCCTGCTCTGCGGCAGCCGGGTGCCGGAGGCCCTCCGGAATCTGGGCCACCTGCTGGACGGCCTCGACCGGCTCCGGCCGCAGGGTCCCCTGGTCGTGCTCTGCCCCACCGGCTCCCATCCCTCCCTGGAGGAGCTCGGAACCGCCCTGCGGCACCGGGGCTTTCGCGGGGCCGCCGTTCCGGCGGGCAGCGGCGCCGGGGCCGCTGTCGCGGAAACGGCGGCGAAAAAGGCGAGCGAAAAGCGTCGACG
>CAYGQY010000563.1:0-1540 GCA_964352195.1 uncultured bacterium | reverse complement strand
ATACCGGCCGTCGCCACTGGCGAGCACCAGATCCTCCCCCGCCTCGGCGGTGACCATGAACTCCTGGCTGGCGGAGCCGCCGATGGCTCCGCTGTCGGCCTCCACCGCCACCGTGCGCAGGCCGCAGCGCCGGAAGATGCGGCGATAGGCCCGGTCCATCTCCGCGTAGGCACGGCGCAGGTCTTCCGCGTCGGCGTGGAAGGAATAGGCGTCTTTCATGATGAATTCCCGCCCGCGCATCAGGCCGAACCGGGGGCGGATCTCATCGCGGAACTTGGTCTGGATCTGGTAGAGGCAGACCGGCAGCTGGCGGTAGGAGCGCAGCAGATCGGAGGCCAGCGCCGTGATCACCTCCTCGTGGGTGGGGCCAAGCCCGAGGGCCCGCTCCTGGCGATCGAGGAGGTGGAACATGATCCCCTCCCCCGCGGTGTAGCCCTGCCAGCGGCCGCTCCGCTCCCAGAGCTCGGCGGGCTGCAGAGCCGGGAGCAGGGTTTCGAGCGCGCCGGTGCGATCCATCTCCTCGCGCACGATGGCGGAGATGCGGCGCAGCACTCTCCAAAGCAGGGGGAGGTAGGCATAGACCCCGGAAGCCACCCGCCGCAGGTAGCCCCCCCGCAGCAGCAGGCGGTGGGAGGGGATCTCGGCTTCAGCCGGATCGTCACGCAGGGTCACCAGCATCAGGCGTGACACCCGCATCGCCACTCATCTTCAGGACGGCGGGGACCCTATCACCGTGGGGCCGCCGACCCCCTGGCACAACGGCAGGATTCTGCTAAGGTCGGTCTACGATCCCGCCTGTCTCATTGTTGTCTCATGGTTGTACCTGCGGCTGGTTCCGGTGGATTTGGTCCCGCGCCCGGCGCCTCGGGTCGGCCCATCACCCTGGCCGCCCCGCCGGCGGCCTCCCTGTCCATCCCGGGCGAAACCGGTGAGACCCTGATCCCCATCGACGACGTCCAGAAGGCCCTCAACCGCTCGCGAGCCTCGGTCTACCGCTACAGCAACACCGACCCGCGCCAGCTCAACCCCCCCTTCAATCCCCGCAAGCTCAACCCCGAATACCGCACCGATCAGAAGGAACCCCTGATGTTCCATCCCAACGAGGTGGCCCGCTTCGCCAGGGATGTGCTCCGCATCAAGGAGGTCACCGTGGAGGTGCTGAACTCGCCCTCCACGGTGACCCAGCAGCTGCTTAGCTCGATCCTCGAGGAGCTGCACCACATCCGGGCCACCCTGAGCAGCATGGAGAACCTTCCCACCCCGCTCAGCAGCAAGCGCGAACCCTTCGATCAGTCCCGTCCGGCGGCCTGAGTCCGGTCGGAAGCCCGCACCCCGCAGCCCGTGCGCCTCGCCGCTTCAGGTGGCATATTGAAGGTGGCATCACCCTGGCTGGACCCGTTCGGCATCCGCTGCACGGCCCAACGCCCCAACCTGCGGATCCCCGTGAACGGCGGCGGGTCGGGGATGCTGCCTCCCGGACCGGTCGCGCCTTTCCCCCGCGTCATCCCGCCCGAGAGGCTGCCCTGTCGTCCCCCTCCAT
>CAYGQY010000562.1:0-1542 GCA_964352195.1 uncultured bacterium | reverse complement strand
GGCATGCTCCACCAGGGCCAGGGCTTCCTGCCGGGCCGGCGTGGTCTGGCGGGCGCCCGGCTGATCGGAGCTGGTGAGTTGCACCAGGGCGGCAGCCAGCTGCTCGGCGCCACGCCGGCAGCGCTGGGTCTTGAGGGCGTGCCAGTCGCGGTCACCAATGGTGAGCGAGCGATGCAGGGCCAGGGCCTGCTCGGCGGCCCCATCCGGCCAGCCAGCGCCGCCAGCGGGGGGCGGGGCCACAGAAGACAGGGATGAAGCCGTTTCCACTGGACGAAACTGCATCGGCTGGACCATCCTGACGGTTCTGCCGCGCACCTGGGCTGGAAGCACTGATGCGCACCCCGCCACATCGCTTGCGTCGTCGTAGCCATCGGGGACCTCGGCGCCCCGTGGCCCTCTTGCACCATCTCGACGGCCTCCTGACCCTGGCGGCCATGGCGACCCGGGTCAGCGGAGTCAGGCAGCGCCGGCAACGGCAGCGGCTCGCCCTGGCGCAGCGGCTGCTGGACCCCCTGCCCGGCAAACTGGCCTCGCCGCAGCGCGTGGAGCTGTGGTTCTGGCGCCTGTGGCGCTGGGGCACACCGGGCCTGCTGCTGGCCTGGTGGTTGAAGAGCTGAAGGGCTGGGCCTCAGTGCTAGTTTCTGCGCCGCAGACATGGCGGCGTCGGGGATGGGACTGTTCGATTCCCGGGATCGCTTTCTGCAGTTCTGTGAGCCCTTTCAGCAGCTCACCAACTCCCAGAGCCTGCAGGATCTGTTTGCCCTCTATTGTCAGGGCCCCAAGCCAGGTTATTTCCTCGAATTCGGCCTCGCCAACGGCAGTCGCCTCTCCAACACCCTGCTCCTCGAGATCATGGGTTGGAAGGGTCTGGGAGGAGAGCCCAATCCCCTGTTGCGGCGCGATGCTGAGGCCCGGCGTTCGATCCCGGTGGTGGCCGAGGCCCTCTATTCCCGCAGCGGCGACACGCTGAGCTTTGCCTGCAACGGCCTCTATGGCGGCCTGGACGCCACCGGCGAGCGCCGTGTGACGGAGCCCCGCTCTGGATTCACCGACACGATCGAGGTTCCCACGATCACCTTGGGAGATCTGCTAGATCGGCATAGTGCTCCGAAAGTGATTGATTATTTCTCCCTGGATGTGGAGGGGGCCGAACTGATGGTGCTCAGCCATCTGCCCCTGGATCGCTATCGGTTCCGTAGCTTCACCATCGAGCACAACTTCTCGCCGGAACGGCAACAGATCCTGCGGCTGATGCAGCAGCAGGGGTTCCGCCGGGTGTTCAGGGAGCTCAGTGGCCACGACGACTGGTACGTGAACACGGCGTCCCGGTTCCGCGGCTGGCCCACCCGCTTGCTGCGGCGCCTGGATGACGAGCGCGGCCGCCTGCACCTGGCCAGGATTCAGGCGGGCGTGCTGCACGATCCCGAGCGGGCGATCGCCAGGCTCTACGCCGTGATCTTCTCCAGGGCCAGGCCCCACCCCCGCGGTTTTCTGGAGCTGGCTGCCCTGCTGGAGAGCCAGGGTCGGCCCCATGAAGCGGCG
>CAYGQY010000561.1:0-1551 GCA_964352195.1 uncultured bacterium | reverse complement strand
CGCGTCGTCCACTCTCACACCCGCAAAGGAGGCCTTCTGGCCTCCTTTTTTTCTAGCCCGGTCCACCCACACCGCAGCGCCGGCACGCTGTAACGATTCCCTGGAAAAATGCAAACAGTTTCCCCAGCACGCCCATAGGATTGTTACCAGTCCTGGCCATTGCTGACCCTGTTTGTGGCTCCTCAGGACCCAGCCGGCCGCCGCGGCCCTCCTCCCACCCAGCCCGACCAACCATGACCCTCGCCAACGCTGCCTATCTGGGCATCGAGCGTTTCGCCAACGATCGCAACCAGGAAAACTGGTCCAACGGGACCGATCAGGACAAGGCCACCTTGATTCGTGCCATCTACCAGCAGGTGCTCGGCTATCAGTATGTGATGGAGAGCGAACGCCTGGAAGGCGCCGAATCCCTGTTCAGGAATGGCTACCTGAGTGTGCGCGAGCTCGTGCGGATGGTGGCGAAAAGTGGCCTGTACCGCGAAAAGTTCTTCGAGAACTGCAATCCCTACCACTTCATCGAACTCAATCACAAACATCTGCTCGGCCGTGCTCCCCAGAGCAAGGCTGAAATGCTTCACCATTTCACGATCCTCCAGGATGAGGGCTACGACGCTGAGATCGATTCCTACATCGACAGCGACGAGTATCAGAGCCGCTTCGGCGAAGAGCAGGTTCCCTACATCCATGGCTGGGGCTATTCCGCTGGCCAGGTGGGGCGCCAGTTCTCGTGGCTGATGCAGCTCGGCCGCGGTGTGGCCGCTTCCGTAAAAGGGGATTCGGCCGGCACCAACTTCCGCCTGGGTAAGGCCCTGCATCAGGACCGGGCCGTGCCAGTGGTGAGCCCCAACGCGTCCGGTGCCAGCTTCCAGCCGACCAAGGTGGCCAATGAATCGATTACCCAGATGGCCCGGGGCATCGGTCAGAACGCCAAGGTGTATCGGGTCGAGGTCACCGGGCTGACTGACTACCGCCTCCACAAGCGCAGCAACACGGTGCGCTTCATCCCCTTCGACAAGATGCTGGAGGCCCAGCAGATGATCCACCGTCAGGGTGGCCGGGTGGCCAGCGTCACCCCGGTGAACTGACGGGCCTGCCCCCGTTCACCACCAGTTGAATCAGGCCCGGCGGTAGCTGACCGCCGGGTTTTTTCATGGAGCTATCGATTGTCTTAAGACTTGCCCGGCCGCCGATCAACGATGGCGACCTGTTTGAGGCTCCACCCGGGAACCGATCCGGGGAGAAACGGTGGGTCCCACCCCTGCCCAGGGCCAGGCAGGCCCTGGGCCGTGATCGGTCAGACGTAAGGCTGCAGCAGCGATTCGACCCACTCGGCTGTCCAACCATCTGCGGGCAATTGGAGTGCAGACAGGGCTTGGTGACCCTTTGTGAACTTCCCGAAGATCGTGAGCGTTCTTTCGCAGAATACCTCGGTCGATCGGAGCTCCCGTTCGGCACAAACAAACCCACTCCCGACCCCGAACGTCGAGAACAGGAGATTTTTTACATGTTCGACGCCTTCACCAAGGTCGTTGCTCAGGCTGATGCCCGCGG
>CAYGQY010000560.1:0-1560 GCA_964352195.1 uncultured bacterium | reverse complement strand
CGCTGCAGGTGACTCCACCAGCGCAGCTCGTCGGCCAGATCGGGGTGATCCCCTGCTGACCGCCTGGCAGCGGGCCCTGGGTCCGGGGGATGGCCGGCTGGACCTCGATGACGAGGACACCGAGCGGCTGAGGATCGCCACCCATCACTGGCGGGAAGCCGTGGCCGGCCGCATGGCGCCGGCGCGGGCCTGCCTGGAGCTGGACACGCCGGAGGAGGGCGAGGAACTCTGGCCGCTGCGCTTCAGCCTGCAGGCGGAGGCCGACCCGAGCCTGAAGCTGCCGGCGGCCTCGGTCTGGGCGGCCGGTGACCGCCGCCTCCAGCTCGGGGAACAGGAACTCCAGCAGCCGGGCGAACTGCTGCTGGAGGGTCTGGGAAGGGCCCTGCAGGTGTTCGAGCCGATCGAGCGGGGCCTCGATCTCTCGACCCCGGAGCAGATGGCCCTGACGCCGGCGGAAGCCTTCGTGCTGGTGCGCACAGCCGCCAGCCGGCTGCGGGACGTGGGGGTGGGGGTCTCCCTGCCCCCCAGCCTGAGCGGGGGGCTGGCCAGCCGGCTCGGCCTCTCGGTGGAGGCCGATCTGCCCGAGAGCTCCCGGGGCTTCAGCCTCGGCGAAACCCTCCGCTGGCGCTGGGAGCTGATGATCGGCGGCGTGACCCTCAGCCTGCGGGACCTGGAAAAGCTCGCGGCCCGACGCAGCCCGCTGGTGCAGCACAAGGGCGCCTGGATCGAGCTGCGCCCCAGTGATCTCCGCAACGCCGAGAAGTTCTGCGCCCTCGATCCTCCGCTCAGCCTCGACGACGCCCTGCGCCTCACCGGCAACGAGGGGGAGACCCTGCATCGGCTGCCGGTGCACCGCTTCACGGCCGGGCCGCGTCTCCAGGCGGTGCTGGAGCAGTACCACCAGCAGAAGGCGCCCGATCCGCTGCCGGCTCCGGAAGGATTCGCCGGCCAGTTGCGCCCGTACCAGGAACGGGGCCTGGGCTGGCTGGCCTTTCTGCACCGCTTTGACCAGGGCGCCTGCCTGGCCGATGACATGGGCCTGGGCAAGACGATCCAGCTGCTGGCCTTCCTGCAGCACCTCAAGGTGGAGCAGGAGCTCAGGAAGCCGGTGCTGCTGGTGGCCCCCACCTCGGTGCTCACCAACTGGAAACGGGAGGCGGCGGGCTTCACGCCGGAGCTGGTGGTGGTGGAGCACTACGGCCCCCGCCGCGCCTCCAGCGAGGCGGCCCTGAAGAAGGCGCTCAAGGGCGTCAACCTGGTGCTCACCAGCTATGGGCTGCTGCAGCGTGACAGCGCGCTGCTGGAGCGCATCGACTGGCAGGGGCTGGTGATCGACGAAGCCCAGGCCATCAAGAACCCCTCGGCGAAGCAGAGCCAGGCGGCCCGTGCCCTGGCCCGCACCGGCAAGCACAGCCGCTTCCGCATCGCCCTCACCGGCACGCCGGTGGAGAACCGGGTCAGCGAACTGTGGGCCCTGATGGACTTCCTCAATCCGAAGGTGCTCGGCGAGGAGGAGTTCTTCCGCCAGCGCTACCGACTGCCGATCGAGCGGTACGGCGA
>CAYGQY010000559.1:0-1575 GCA_964352195.1 uncultured bacterium | reverse complement strand
GTCTGGTGTAGATCTCGAATTTCTCCTAATAAAAAAAAAAAAAATGCCGGGGCTGATCGGTGAGCGCCAGATTGGACTCGTAGAAGGCCCCGATCGTGCCGATGTCCTCCCAGTAGTCGTCGAACAGATAGCAGTTCAGCGTGTCGCCCCGGCTGAGTGCCGTGGGGATGATCTCTTTGCCGAAATCCGTGGAGTTTGGATTTCGGGCCAGCAGGTCGAACAGGGTGTCCCGGTTGAAGACGTAGATCCCCATCGAGGCCAGGTATGGACGCCGTTCGGCCTCCGGTGCGGACAACCCCAGCCGGGCGGTGTCCACCCGCATGGCCTCGAGCGCCTCGCCCTTGGGCTTTTCCGAGAATTCGCGGATCCTGCCCTCAAGATCGGTGCGCATCAGTCCGAAGGCCTGGGCCTGGGCCGCATCCACCGGTAACGCGCCCACGGTGAGATCGGCGCCGGTGCGGATGTGGTGGTCGACGAACAGGCTGTAGTCCATCCGGTAGAGCTGGTCACCGGAGAGGATCAGATACTGGTCCACGTCCCATTCCTGGAACAGCCACTGGTACTTGCGCACCGCGTCGGCGGTGCCCTCGAACCAGCTGGGGCTGTCCGGCGTCTGCTGGGCGGCCAGAACCTCCACGAAGCCCTGGCCGAAGCCGGCCGAGAGGTTGTAGGTCTGGGTGAGATGCCGGTTCAGGGAGGCGCTGTTGAACTGGGTCAGCACATAGATCTTGTTGATCCCTGAGTTGATGCAGTTGCTGACCGGAATGTCGATCAGCCGATATTTTCCGGCCAGGGGCACCGCGGGCTTGGCCCGCATCTTGGTGAGGGGGTAGAGGCGTGTGCCCGCTCCGCCTCCGAGGATGATCGCCAGAACCCGCTTCATCACTGCCCCCCAGGACTGCTGCCGTCAGCGTGGAAGCACCGTACCGGAGCGCCTGGCCCCCACGGGCTGGCCGGTCGGGCAGCGCACAAATCTGTGGGATTCCTCCCGCCTGCCCCGCTCAGACCTCGTCGGAGGGGAGGTCGAGGTCGAACAGCTCATGCAGCACCCGCATCGCCTGGTGCCGCTGGGGGCGGGGCTGGGGCGCCCTCAGGTGGGTCACGGGGCTGTGCAGCACCTTGTTGATGATGCCCTTGCTGAGGGCTTCCACCACCTTGCGTTCCCGGGCCGAGAGATCGGGTCCCATGCGGCTGAGGGCCTTCTGCAGCTCCTGTTCCCGGATCTGCTCCAGCTGCTGACGCAGCCGGTTGAGGGTGGGCACGGCCTCCAGGCCATCCCACCATTCCAGGAACTGGCGGGCCTCCTCGGCCAGCAGCCCTTCCGCTTCGGCGGCGATCTCGCGGCGGGCCTCCTGGTTGCGGGCCACCACCTCCTGCAGGTCGTCCACGTCGAAGGCCTCAACGCCCGCCAGGGCGGCCACGTCCGAGCCGATGTTGCGGGGAACCCCGATGTCGATCAGCATCAGCGAGGAGCGCCGGTTGAGGCCCTCCAGGCGGGCCGCGTCGATGATCGGTTCCTCGGCCGCCGTGCTGGTGAGCACCTGCTCCCTGGTGTTCACCAGCACGGCGGCCGAG
>CAYGQY010000558.1:0-1578 GCA_964352195.1 uncultured bacterium | reverse complement strand
GTGCAGCTTGCCGTTCTGGCTGCGGTGGCATTCATCCACGAAAACAAAGAGTTCACCTACCGCTGGGCTGGGCTGAGCCTGAAGATCTTCGAGATAGGCCTCAAAGTCATCGACCTCGCGCACGCCGAACTTGTGCACCAAAGAGCAGAGCAGCCTGGGTGTGGGCTGACCTAGGGCCTGCATTAGATCCTTGCCGCTGCTACTGCGTTGGATGGTTTCACCGGCACCACCAAAGACACCTTCAATCTGCTTGTCCAGCTCATCGCGATCAGTGACGATGACCACACGGGCATTGGGGTTGTTGGCCAGGATCCAGCGGGCCAGCAGCACCATCACAATGCTCTTGCCGCTGCCTTGGGTGTGCCAGATAATCCCGCCGTGACGTTCCTGGACATGCTTTTGGGCAGCCTTGATGCCGAAGTACTGATGGACCCGTGGCAGTTTCTTGATGCCGCCATCAAACAGAACAAAGTCGCGCAGTAACTCGATCAGCCTGTCCTTGCGGCAGATCTTGAGCAGGTACTTGTCGAGCTTCAGGTGGCTGTTGTCGGCTTCGTCTTCCTTCCAGCTGAGAAAATATTTCTCTGGCGTCTCGATGGCGCCGTAGCGAAGACCTTCAGAGTCGTTGCCGGCGAACACAAGCTGGTTGGTGGCAAAGAACCAGGCGTTGAACTCTGGCCTTTGATTGGAAAGATTCTGGCGGATGCCATCGCCAATGCTGACACGGCTGCGCTTGAGCTCGATCACGCCGATGGCAATGCCATTGATATAGATAACGAGGTCTGGACGCCGCTCCTTTGGCCCTTTGAGAGTTACTTCCTCGGCTATGGCAAAGTCATTGGCCTCTGGGTTATGCCAATCGATCAGGGAAACCGTTGTGGTGGGCTGATCGGCGGCAGCTTTGACCTGAACTCCGTAGCGAAGCAGCGAGTAGACCTGCCGGTTGGCTTCATAGAGGCCTTTCTGGCTTACATCCGCCGCCCCTCTGAGCTGATATAAGGCGCCACTGATCTCGGCTGGGCTAAAGCCACGTCGCTGGAGGACGCCGGTGAGGATGTCTTCCTCGATGTTGCTGTTCCCAGTGCGGTCTTTCCAGTCACCGAGATATCGGTAGCTGAGCTTTTCATCGAAAAGCTTGATCACCCGGTCTTGGGTCGCGCGCTCAAAACCCAGCCCGCTCATGGCACTACCTCCAGGCTGAGGATCTCTCGCTCCACATAGGTCCGGAAGGCGGACGGCGAGGTGAAGCAGCGGAACCCGGCGGCGCTGGCCAGGGCCAGGGTGGCGGGCTCTTCGTTGAGCAGCACGGCCACAGGCTGGCTGAGCTCTTCTTGGATGCCGGCGGGCCAGGCCAGGTCGAACACGGCGCGCTGTTCGCCTGTGGCTGGATCGGCGAAGTCGTAGGCGAGGGTGCCAAGGGGGAGGGACTGATCACCCATCCAGGCATTGAGTCGGATCAGCTCGGCTTCTTCTTCCTCGCTGGTGATGCCACCGAGTGTTTCGGCGCCTGGAGCAGGTACGGCGGCCGCGGGGCCGGACAGCCAGCGGGTGTCGCCATGGAGCAGCTCCGCCAGTCGG
>CAYGQY010000557.1:0-1585 GCA_964352195.1 uncultured bacterium | reverse complement strand
CCTTCGCCCACCTCGGCTGCGAGAAGAACCGGGTGGACACCGAGCACATGCTCGGCCTGCTGGCGGAGGCCGGCTACGGCGTGAGCGCCGATGAACGGGATGCGGCCGTGGTGGTGGTGAACACCTGCAGCTTCATCCAGGACGCCCGGGTCGAGTCAGTGCGCACCCTGGTGGAACTGGCCGAGCAGGGCAAGGAACTGATCATCGCGGGCTGCCTGGCCCAGCATTTCCAGGAGGAGCTGCTCGAATCGCTGCCCGAGGCCAGGGCGATCGTCGGCACCGGTGATTACCAGCACATCGTGAGCGTGCTGGAGCGCGTGGAAGCCGGCGAACGGGTGAATCAGGTGAGTGCCGTGCCCACCTTCGTGGGTGATGAGCATCTGCCGCGCTACCGCACCACGTCCGAGGCGGTGGCCTACCTCAAGGTGGCGGAGGGCTGCGACTACCGCTGCGCCTTCTGCATCATTCCCAAGCTGCGCGGCGACCAGCGCTCCAGGCCGATCGAATCGATCCTGGCCGAAGCCCATCAACTGGCGGCCCAGGGGGTGAAGGAACTGATCCTGATCAGCCAGATCACCACCAACTACGGCCTCGACCTCTACGGACGGCCCCGGCTGGCTGACCTGCTGCGCGCCCTCGCCGAGGTGCCGATCCCCTGGATCCGGGTGCATTACGCCTATCCCACCGGCCTCACCCCGGAGGTGCTGGCCGCCTACCGGGAGGTGCCCAATGTCCTGCCCTACCTGGACCTTCCCCTGCAGCACAGTCATCCCCAGGTGCTGCGGGCGATGAACCGTCCCTGGCAGGCCGACGTGACCGGTGATCTGCTCAGGCGCATCCGCGATCAGCTGCCCGATGCCGTGCTGCGCACCACGTTCATCGTGGGCTTCCCTGGCGAGACGGGGGATCACTTTGCCCATCTGCTCCACTTCGTCGAGACCCAGCGCTTCGACCATGTGGGCGTGTTCACCTTCTCGCCGGAGGAGGGGACGGCCGCCGCGGTGCTGCCCGACCCGGTGCCCGCCGCCCTGGCGCACGAGCGCCGCAACCGCCTGATGGAGACGCAGCAACCGATCGCCGCCGCCCGTAATGCCGCCTGGGTGGGCCGCATCGTGGATGTGCTGATTGAGCAGGAGAACCCCTCCAGCGGCGCGATGATCGGCCGTTGCGCCCGATTCGCCCCGGATGTGGACGGGGAGGTGCGGGTGCGGCCCGGAGCGCTCGGTCTCAGTGGGGCGCCCGGCACCCTGGTGCCCGTTCGGATCACCGGCGCCGACCACTACGACCTGGAGGGAGACGTGGTGGGCGCCGGCGCGATGGTGGGCGACGCCGTGGCGGAGCTGAGGCGATCAGCTTGAGGCGCTGGATTCACCACAACCAGCGCACCACCTTTCTGATCGCCTCGGGCCTCAGCACCACCGGCTCCTTTGCGGGAATCACCGCCAAGGGTTGGATCCTGATGCAAGCGACCCAGAATCCGCTGCTGCTGGCCGTGCACTTCGCCGCCCTGGCAATGCCCAGCCTGCTGGCCAGCGGAGCGGCGGGGGTGCTCACCGATCGGATCGGCAGTGAACGGGTGCTGATC
>CAYGQY010000556.1:0-1589 GCA_964352195.1 uncultured bacterium | reverse complement strand
CCCCCCGGCCCACCGCCTCCAGGTCCGCCGCCGCCGAAGGCCATTCCGTTTGCCCGGAGTCGGGCTCACCCTACGCAGTTCCCGCCCGTTCGCCCGCTCCCATGGACGCTCCGCCCGTGATCCCCGACACCGAGCCCGCCGTGCGGCGGTTGCTCGATGCCAACCTCGACCGGGCCCGGGAAGGGTTGCGGGTCCTGGAGGACTGGTGCCGCTTCGGCCTGGCCCGCCAGGATCTGGTGGCGCGGCTGCGGGACCGGCGCCAGCGCCTCGGCCAGCACCATCACGACGCCTACAAGGCCGCCCGCGACACCGCCGGTGATGGGGGCACCGGCGTGGGCCATCCCGCCCAGGCGGAGCGGCGGGAGCCGGCCCGCGTCGTGGCCGCCAACGCCGCCCGGGTGCAGGAGGCGCTGCGGGTGCTGGAGGAATTCGGCCGCAGCGGTGATCCCGGCCTGGCCGGCGAGGCCGCCGCCTGCCGCTACGCCCTCTACGACCTGGAGGTGGCGATCCTGCGGGCCACCGCTTCGGCGGGGAGCGGCGGCGACGCCCGTCGGGAGCGGCTGGGGCGGTGCCGGCTCTATCTGATCACCAGCCCATCCCCCCGGCTGGAGGCCACCGTGGCGGCGGCCCTCTCCGCCGGGGTGCGGCTGGTGCAGTACCGCAGCAAGGAGGCCGAGGATGGCCGCCGCTATGCCGAGGCCCTGGCCCTGCGCCACCTCTGCGCCCGCCACGACGCCCTCTTTCTCGTCAACGACCGGGTGGATCTGGCCCTGGCGGTGGATGCCGACGGGGTCCATCTGGGTCAGGGGGATCTGCCCGTGGCCGTGGCCCGCCGGCTGCTGGGTCCCGATCGTCTGATCGGCCGCAGCACCCATCACCCCGACCAGCTGCGCCAGGCCGTGGCCGACGGCTGCGATTACGTCGGCGTCGGCCCGGTCAGCGCCACGCCCACCAAGCCCGGCCGGGAGCCGGTGGGCCTGGAGGTGGTCCGCCAGGCGGGGGCGATCAGCCCGATCCCCTTCTTCGCCATCGGGGGGATCGATGCGGCCAGCCTGCCGGCGGTGCTGGCGGCCGGCGCCCGGGGTGTGGCGGTGGTGCGGGCGATCACCGAGGCCGGGGATCCGGCCGCGGCCAGCCGGGTGCTGCTCGACGCCCTGGGCGAGTGGCCGTGATGGAGCCGTTCCAGCCGGCGCCGTTCCACACCGTGCGGCTCAACGGCGAGGCCCGCGACTGCCCGGCCGGCCTCAGCCTGCTGGAGGGATTGCGGCACTTCGGCTACGAGCCGCGCCTGGTGGTGGTGGAGGTCAACGGAGCGATCCTGGGCCGTCAGGCCTGGGCGGAGCGGCCCCTGGCGGAGGGCGACGTGCTGGAGGTGGTCACCATCGTGGGAGGGGGTTCCTAGATTCGGTCCACTTGCTCCGGGTGACTCGGTGTCCCCTTCCTTCTCCCCTCGCACCCTGGCCCGCTGGCGTCGCCTCTCCCTGCGGGTGCTGCTGCCGCTGCTGTGCGGCGCCATCGTGCTGCTCTCCGTTCCCAACACGGCCTGGGCGGCCCGCGGCGGCCGGATCGGCGGCGGCAGTTTCCGCTCG
>CAYGQY010000555.1:0-1592 GCA_964352195.1 uncultured bacterium | reverse complement strand
CCCCCGGCCCCGGCGGGGCTGCGGGCTGGTGGGTGGCCCTGGCCCTGAACGCGGTGCTGATCGCCTTCGCCCAGCGGCTGCCGTTGCTCACCCCCGCCGGCTGGCTGCACGCCGGAATCCTCGGCACCCTGCTCTGGGGCACCCTGGGCTGGCGCGGCTGGCTGGCGGTGGTGCTGTATCTCGCCCTCGGCTCCCTGGTGACCCGGCTGGGCTACCGCCGCAAGCGCGACGAGGGTCTGGCCGAAGCCAGGGGCGGGCGCCGCGGCCCGGAGAACGTCTGGGGATCGGCCGCCACCGGGGCCGCCCTGGCCCTGCTGACCACCGCACCGGCCGCGCCGGTGCCGTTGCTGCTGATCGGGTTTTCGGCCAGCTTCGCCGCCAAGCTGGCCGACACCTGCGGCAGCGAGATCGGCAAGCGCTGGGGGCGCACCACGGTGCTGATCACCAGCCTGCGCCCGGTGCCCCCCGGCACCGAGGGGGCGATCAGCCTGGAGGGCTCCCTGGCCAGCCTGGCCGGCAGCGCCGGGATGGCCCTGCTGCTGCTGGCGTTGGGGTTGCTCTCCGGCCCCGCCGGCTGGCTTCTGGTCACGGCGGTGGGGCTGGCGGCCACCCTGATCGAGAGCGTGATCGGCGCGACCCTGCAGCGCCGCCTGATCTGGCTCAGCAATGAGCTGGTGAACGCCCTGCAGACCCTGATCGCGGCGGCGCTGGCCATGGGACTCGCCGTGGCCCTGGGGCTGGTGCCGCCAGCGGGAGCCTGATCCGGGGCCATTCAGCCGGGTTGGTCCTGGCGGAGGTCAGCCCGCAGCTGAATCAGCAGCTCCTCGAAGCGCTGGCGGCAGGCCCGGGAGGGCAGGTCCAGGCCCTGCGCCAGCTGCCGCCAGGACCTGCCCGCCAGCACCCGCCGCTCCAGCAGCTGGCGCAGGATCGGATCGAGCCGCTCCAGCCGGTGGCGTAGCCGCCGTTGGGTGGCGGGCTCGCGGCAGGGGGAGTCGTCGTGGTGGTCGGGCCGGCAGGGGTGCGGCGGCTCGCTGGCCGGCAGCAGATCCAGCAGGCTGAAGCCGCCCTCCTCCCCGTCCTGACAGGGGGTGTCGAGGCTGCGCAGCTGCAGGGCCGTGTGGAGGTCGCAGGCTTCGCGCCAGCGTTCCGGCCGGCAGCCCAGGGCCTCGGCCAGGGCGGCCTCCGTCAGGGGCGCCAGCCGCTGGTGTTGTCGCTGCTGCTGGAGCCGCTGGCCCCGGGCGTGCAGATCCCGCAGCTGGCGCGAGCAGCGCAGGGGTGGATGCTGATCGCGCAGGTGGTGCAGCATCGCCCCCTGGATGAAGGGCACGGCATAGCTGCTCAGGGCGGTGTGGCGACTGGGATCGAAGGCCTCGATCGCCCGGATCAGCCCGAGGCAACCCAGCTGGACCAGGTCCTCGTAGGGAAGGCTGGTCCGCTGGCTCTGGCGCGCCGCCACCCGACGCACCAGGGGGAGATTGAGCTCCACCAGGTGGTTGCGCTGCTGGAGGTCACCGCTGCCGCGGTAGCGGCGCAGCAGGTGGGTGTTGTCCCGGTGGCCGGTGCTTCGGGGGGCGGAGGCGCCGGAACCGCTG
>CAYGQY010000554.1:0-1593 GCA_964352195.1 uncultured bacterium | reverse complement strand
GGGGTGGCGGGGGCCATCCCACCCCTGGTGGGAGCGGCGGCGGCCAGCGGCGAGCTCGGGGCCTCCAGCTGGTGGCTGTTCTCGCTGGTGATGGTGTGGACCCCGGCCCACTTCTGGGCCCTGGCTCTCCTGCTCAAGGACGACTACCGCTCGGTGGGAATCCCGATGCTGCCGGTGGTGAAGGGACCACTGGTCACGGTCAACGCCATCGGTCACTACGCCCGCGCCACCGCCCTGGTCAGCCTGCTGGGGGTGCTGGCCCTCCCCAGCGGCGGCCTGCTTTACGGACTGCTGGTGATTCCCTTCAACGGCCGGCTGCTGCAGATGGCCCGGACGCTCGCCGCCGATCCCGAGGATCCGGCACCCGCCCGTGGCCTGTTCCGCTGGTCGATCCTGTACCTGTTCGGCATCTGCCTGCTGCTGCTGGTGGCCCGCCTCCCTGGCGCCGACCTCTTCAGTCTCCAGGCCAGCCAGTTGCTGGCCCCGGCCGTCCCCGGCGGAGCGTCTTTCTAGATTGGGTCGGTCTGTCCGCCGACGGGAGCGTCAGCAGGGGTGCCTGAAGCGGTGATCGAACTCAACCAACTGTCCAAGCGCTACGGAACGGTGGAGGCCCTCCGTTCCCTCTCCCTGGAGGTGCCTTCCGGCTGCCTCTACGGGCTGCTGGGCCCGAATGGAGCCGGCAAGACCACCGCCCTGCGCATTCTCTGCACCCTGCTGAGCCCGGATTCGGGCCAGGTGCACGTGGCGGGAATCGATGCGCTCGCCCAGCCCAGGGCCGTGCGGGAGCGGCTCGGCTATGTGGCCCAGGAGGTGGCGATCGACAAGATCCTGAGCGGCCGGGAGCTGCTGGAGCTTCAAGGAGCGCTCTATCACCTGCCCAGGGCGCGGATCCAGGCCCGCATCAGCGAACTTGCTGGGGTGCTCGGCATGGACACCTGGATCGACCGCCGCTGCGGTTCCTATTCCGGCGGCATGCGTCGCCGGCTGGATCTGGCCAGCGGGCTGCTGCACGACCCCGAGGTGCTCGTGCTCGATGAGCCCACCGTGGGGCTCGATATCGAAAGCCGTGCCGCGATCTGGCAGGTGCTGCGCCAGCTGCGGGACGCCGGCACCACCGTGCTGCTCAGCAGCCATTACCTGGAGGAGGTGGACGCCCTGGCCGACCGGCTCGCCATCCTCGACGGCGGCCAGGTGATCGCCGAAGGCACCCCCGCTGAGCTCAAGACCGCCCTTGGCGGCGACCGGGTGACGCTACGGGTGCGGGAGTTCAGCGATGAGCAGGAGGCTGGACGGGTCCGACAGGTGCTCCAGGGCTGCCCCGGTGTGCGGCAGGTGGTGGTGAACCGCGCCCAGGGCCACTCCCTCAATCTGGTGGTGGAGCACGCGGGGGTGATCGAGCGGTTGCGCCATCAGCTCGTTGAGGCCGATCTGCCGGTGTTCTCCCTCTCCCAGAGCCGCCCGAGCCTGGACGACGTCTACCTCCAGGCCACCGGCCGCACCCTGATGGACGCCGAGCTCGCGGTGGCCGGCAGCCGCGATCCCAAGGCGGAGCGCAAACAGTCGATGCGCTGAGCCCACCCGTCCGTCACAGCC
>CAYGQY010000553.1:0-1593 GCA_964352195.1 uncultured bacterium | reverse complement strand
CGATGATCGCCGAGGGATGCATCATGGCCCGGGTCTGCCACACCAACAACTGCCCGGTGGGAGTGGCCACCCAGAAGGAGGCTCTGCGCCGACGCTTCACCGGCCTGCCCGAGCATGTGGTCAACTTCTTCCTCTACGTGGCCGAAGAGGTCCGGCAGCTGCTCAGCGTGCTGGGTGTGGCCCGGCTCGAGGATCTGATCGGCCGCAACGAGCTGCTGCAGGCCCGGGAGGTGTCCCTGGCCAAGACCGGGCCCCTTGATCTCTCCTGTCTGTTGGCCCCGCTGCCCCGGCAGGCCGATCGCACCTGGCTGCGCCACGACCCGCAGGCCCATGGCAACGGAGCCATCCTCGAAGATGGGCTCCTGGCCGATCCCGACGTGCTCGAGGCGATGGAGCAGCACGGGTGCATCAGCCGCCGTCTGACCATCGTCAACACCGACCGCAGCGTGGGAGCCCGGCTCGCCGGCGAGATCGCTGCCCGCCATGGCAATGCCGGTTTCCGGGGGGAGCTCGATCTGCGTTTCGAGGGCGCAGCGGGCCAGAGCTTCGGCGCCTTCCTGCTCCGTGGCATGGACATCAGGCTGGAAGGCGATGCCAACGATTACGTCGGCAAGGGCATGAACGGTGGTCGCCTCACCGTGGTGCCCCACCCCGGCGGCCATGACCCCGGGGGCCAGGTGATCCTCGGCAACACCTGCCTGTATGGCGCCACCGGAGGAGAGCTCTTCGCCCTGGGCCGCTCCGGAGAACGGTTCGCCGTGCGCAACAGCGGAGCCCGGGCCGTGGTGGAGGGCTGCGGCGACCATTGCTGCGAATACATGACCGGCGGTGTGGTGGTGGTGCTCGGCAGCACCGGCCGCAACGTGGCCGCTGGCATGACTGGCGGGGTCGCCTTCCTGCTCGATGAGGCCGACGGCCTGGCTGCCCGCCTCAACCCGGAGATCGTGACCATGCACGGGCTGGACACCCCCGAGCAGGAAGCCCTGCTCAAGCCCCTGCTGGAATGCCATCTCGAGGTCACCGGCAGTCGGAAGGCGGCCGAGATCCTGGCCCACTGGCCCCAGTGGCGCAGCCGTTTCAAGGTACTGGTCCCCCCCAGCGAGAAAGCCAACCTGGGCCTGAGCGAGCGGGAGGCCCTGGCGGCCGTCTCCTGAGGCTGCTTTCCCCGGTGGGGCTGGCGGGGGGCTCAGACCCGCTCGAAGGCGATCAGCCGGGAGAAGTAGAAGGGGGCCTGGTTGAGGCTGCGGCGCAGGGGCCGGAATCCGGCGGCGGCGGCGGCGGCCACGATGCCGTCCTCACGCAAGGTGTAGGCCCTGGTCGTGCGGCTCGGTCCGGGAAAGAGCTGGCCGATCGACTTCAGCAGGGCCAGCAGGGGCGTGTAGGGGGCGAAGCTCACGATCAGACGGCGCTCCGCCAGGCCGGCCAGATGGGCCACCATCTCCTCGGCGGCCTGCTGGGGGTAGTGGATGAACACGTCCAGGCAGATCACCGTGTCGTAGCGGCCCTCGAGGCTCTCCAGGTCCGAGCTCGTGATGTTCAGTCGGGTAGGGGGCACCCCCGCCTCCCCGGCGCGGCGGCACGCCTCGGCCACCA
>CAYGQY010000552.1:0-1602 GCA_964352195.1 uncultured bacterium | reverse complement strand
GGTTTGGGCATGGCTGGGGTGGCGGGATCAGCGCTTGGAGAACTGGGGAGCCTTGCGGGCTTTCTTCAGGCCGTACTTGCGGCGCTCCTTGGCGCGGGGGTCGCGGCTGAGGTGCCCTTCGGTCTTGAGCGGTTTGCGGTTGTCGGTCGAGAGGTCGCAGAGGGCCCGGGCGGCCCCCTGCTTGATCGCGTCGGCCTGGCCGGTGAGGCCACCGCCCTTGACGTTGACCAGCAGGTCGTACTCGGTGCCGAGACCCAGGGTTTCCAGGGGGGCCTTCACCGCCGAGAGATAGCTGGGGTTGTAGTTGAGGTAGTTGTCGCCGGGGCGGCCATTGATCGTGATCGCTCCTGTGCCAGGCACGACCCGGACGCGGGCCACGGCCGTTTTGCGGCGGCCCGTGCCCCAGTAGACGACGCGGTTGGAAACGGTGCTCATTGGGCGGCGGCGGAAGGATCGAGGGCCAGAGCCTGGGGCTGCTGGGCGGCATGGGGATGGGCAGCGCCCTTGTAGACCTTGAGCTTGCGGAACAGCTGACGTCCGAGCGCGTTATGGGGCAGCATCCCCTTGATCGCCTTCTCGACGATCCGCTCGGGGAGCCGGGCCTGGAGGGCGGCGAAGGTTTCGGTCTTCATGGCGCCGGGGCGGCCGGAGTGGCGCCGGTAGATCTTCTGGGTGGACTTGTTGCCGCTGATCCTCACCTTCTCGGCATTGACGACGATGACGAAATCGCCCGTGTCGAGGTGGGGGGTGAAGGTGGGCTTGTTCTTGCCCCGCAGCACGCTGGCCACTTCAGTGGCGAGGCGGCCGAGGGTCTGATTCTCGGCGTCCACCAGATACCACTGGCGGACGAGGGAATCAGCGGAGGGAACGGGGGTCTTGTTCATCGCACCGGCAGGCCGGATCGGAATAGGGCGCCATCCCGGTGGATGGGGCTGGACAGGGAACGGCACGGCCACGGACGCATCCGTGCTCCGAAGCCCGTTGGTGGAGCCTAGACCTTGGACCGCCTCACCCCTCGAGAGGGCCGCCGGGGGGACCCGGTGGCCAGTGCTCGTGAGCCCCGAAAAACCCAGGGGTGCTTCGATCAGGTTGCTCCGGCGGATCCTGGCATTCCAGCTGGAACCGCGGTTGGCCATCATACCAGGCCGAGCTGGGGAACACCGGGCTCGGGTAGCCCACCCGCAGCAGGCAGAGTCCCTGCGGCGGGGCCGCCTCCCGGATCTCCTCGCGGGCGCCGCTGCGCCAGCGATGGGTGAACGCGTCCCGGTTGAGGCGGCCCTCCCCGACGGCCACCAGCTGGCCCATCAGCAGCCGCACCATGCCGTAGAGGAAGCCGCTGGCCTGGATTTCGGTCACGATCAGGTCCCCGCAGCGCTCCAGGCTCACGGCCTGCACCTGGGTGGAGGAGTGGGCGCGGTGGCTGCCGGCGCGTCGGAAGGCCCGGAAGTCGTGGCGGCCGAGCAGACCCCCTAGGGCCTCGGCCATCGCCCTCTCGTCGAGCCGATGCCGATAGCGATGCCAGCTCCAGGGGGCCAGAAACAGGTTGGGCCGGCGGCCGTTGTACAGCGTGTACCGGTAGCGGCGGTAGATCGCCGAAAAGCA
>CAYGQY010000551.1:0-1605 GCA_964352195.1 uncultured bacterium | reverse complement strand
GACGAAACGGAGCCCCCATGCCCGACGACGCCCTCCTGCTGACGCTCGACCAGGGCACCACCAGTTCGCGGGCCTCCCTCCACACCGCCGCGGGCCGCCGGCTGCTCAGCCGCAGTGCCCCCCTGCGCTGCCGTCACCCCGCCGACGGCTGGGTCGAGCAGGACGGGGAGGAGATCTGGGCGAGCCAGCTGGAGGCCCTCGCGGCCCTGGAGCGGGCGATCACACCGGAGCAGCGCCGGGCCGTGGCGGCCTGCGGCATCGCGAACCAGCGGGAAACCACCTTGCTCTGGCACCGCCGCAGCGGTGCCCTGCTGGGGCCGGCGATCGTCTGGCAGGACGGGCGCACCGCCGGCCTCTGCGCCGCGTGGAAACGGGCCGGCCTGGAGCCGCTGATCCGCGGCCGCACCGGTCTGCTGGTGGATCCCTACTTCAGTGCCAGCAAGATCGTCTGGCTGCTGCGGGAGCAGCCGGGGGCCGCCGCCGCCGCCGCCGCCGGGGAGGCCTGCTTCGGCACTGTCGACAGCTGGCTGCTCTGGCATCTCACCGGCGGCCGGGTGCACGCCACCGATCGCAGCAACGCCAGCCGCACCCTGCTGATGGGCCTGGAGCGGGGCCAGTGGGATCCCGAGCTCTGTGACGCCCTGGGGGTGCCCGCCGGGATCCTGCCGGAACTGCGCCCCTGCCACTCCCGTTTCGGCGCCATCGCCGCCGACCTGCCCTTCGCCGGGGTGCCGATCCTGGCCATGCTCGGCGACCAGCAGGCCGCCACCCTGGGCCAGAGCTGCCTGCAGCCGGGGGAGGCCAAGTGCACCTACGGCACCGGCGCCTTTCTGGTAATCAACACCGGCGAGACCGTCGTGCGCAGCGAGAGCGGCCTGCTGAGCACCTACGGCTGGTGCGGGGCCGACGGCTCCCCCTCCTACTGCCTGGAGGGCAGCGTGCTCAATGCCGGCACCGCCATCCAGTGGCTGCGCGACGGCCTCGGCCTGATCGAGCACTCGGCGGAGATCGACGCCCTGGCAGCCACGGCGCCGGCCCGCAGCGGCCTGATGCTGGTGCCCGCCTTCACCGGCTGGGGAACGCCCCACTGGGATCCCTGCGCCCGCGGTCTGCTGATCGGCCTCACCCGCGACACCGGCCCCGGCGCCATCGCCCGCGCCACCCTCGAGAGCATCGCCCTGGCCGTGGCCACCCTGGTGGAGCTGGCCAGCGAAGCCCTCGGCGCCCCGCTGCGGGACCTGGCCGCCGATGGCGGGGCCGCCGCCGCCGATGGGCTCCTGCAGGCCCAGGCCGACAGCTGCGGACTGGAGGTGCGGCGGCGCGCCGATCTGGAGAGCACCAGCCGCGGTGTGGCCCTGCTGGCGGCCCTCGATGCCGGTGTGGTGCCGGGCCTCGACGCCTGGGCCTCGATCCCCGGCGAGCCTGCGCCCTGCCACTTCCGGCCGGGCCTGAGTTCCCAGGAACGCCACCGCTGGCTGGAGCGGTGGGACGGGGCCGTCCGCCGCAGCCTGGCCTGGCATGCGCAACCCTGAGGCGAGGCCCAGTCCCGCCCCGAACGCCCCTCCGCAGAGAGTCCTTGCCGATCGCCAACGGAACCCCCTCCCC
>CAYGQY010000550.1:0-1608 GCA_964352195.1 uncultured bacterium | reverse complement strand
CTTCCAGGGCTACACCACCGGCGGTGAGCTGGACCTGCTGGGTATCGGCATGACCGCGATCAGCCAGTTCCCCACCCTGTTCAGCCAGAACCGCCGCACGCTGCGGGAGTACATCCGCAGCCTGGAGCGGGGCGAACTTCCGGTGGAGCGGGGCCTGGTGGTGCGGGATCCGGAGTTGCTGGAGCGGCGGGCGATCATCCAGGCGGTGATGTGCCGCTTCGCGGTGAGCGTGGATCGGCGTCGCTTCGCCGGCGAATGGCTCAGGCTTCGGGAGATGGCCGCCGATGGCCTGGTGGAGCTGAGCGAGGAGGGCCCCACCGGGCGGCTCCGGGTGACCGGTGAAGGCCGCTGGCTGATCCGCACGATCGCCGCTGTGTTCGACCCCGTTCAGACCGCCCGGCCCTCGGGATCGGCTCCGATCTGAGCGGCTGGGCCGGGGCGCCAGGCGTGCGCCCTTGCCCTGGGAAAAGGCCCCGGCGGACCGGGGCGTTTTGTCGCACCGTTCCCGTGCTGCGGGGGACCAGCCGGTCCCTTGCTCGCCGGTGCCCGTTGAGTCTCGCCTGTTTCCCGTGGGATTGGGGGTGACCAGGGTCACCTTCGGGGTTCGTGGCCAGACTGGGGATCGAGCCGATCGGGGGGATGCCATGCGGTCCGACCGCCGCTTCGCCAGCCGCGCCCAGGCCGGCCAGAGGCTCGCCCTGGCGCTGCGCCCCTGGCAAGACCGGGGTGAGACCACCACCGTGGTCGCCCTGCCCCGCGGCGGCGTGAGTGTCGGCGCCGAGGTGGCCCGCAGCCTGCGCCTGCCCCTGCGCACCTGGGCCGTGCGCAAGCTGGCTGAGCCCAGCCGGCCGGAGCTGGCGCTCGGGGCGGTCGCTCCGGGGGGCGTGCGTCTGTGGGACCAGCCCCCTCCGGCCGGACCGGCCGTCGCCACCCGCAGACGGCAGCTCGTGATCGAGCAGGAGCGGGAGCTGGGCAGGCGGCAGCGGCTCTACGGAGATCCCGATCCGGTCGAGCTGCGGGGCCGGGAGCTGATCGTGGTGGATGACGGGATCGCGACGGGCTGCACGGTGCGGGCGGCGTTGCAGTCGCTGCGCCAGCAGCAGCCCTCCCGGCTGATCCTGGCGGTGCCGGTCTGCGATGCCGGTCTGATCCCGGAGCTGCTCCCCCTGGTGGACGAGCTCGTGGTGCTGCACCGGGTGCGGCGTCTCCGCTCGGTGGGTGAGTGGTACGCGCAGTTCGAGCAGGTGGACGATGGGCAGGTGCTGGCCCTGCTCGCCGCCCATCGGAGCGGTTCCGAAGGCGCGGAACCCCCAGGACCGCCCGACGGGCGGTGTCCCTAGCCTGACCGTCGACTTCCTGCCGCGATGCCGCCGCCGTCCGTCATCTCCGAGCCGCTGGGCTGGGCGGAGCTAGAGGCTCTCGCTCCACCGGAGTCCGACCGGGTCAACGGGCCCACCAACGCCCAGGCCCTCCTGCGCCTGTTCGGGCAGCCGGACACCGCCGTGCGGGTCACCCTCTTCCGTGACCACCACGCCTGGTGCCCCTATTGCCAAAAGGTGTGGCTCTGGCTGGAGGAGCGGCGGATTCCCTACCGGATCCGCAAGGTCA
>CAYGQY010000549.1:0-1609 GCA_964352195.1 uncultured bacterium | reverse complement strand
CCTTCGATCTCAGCGCGGGGTGTGAGAGCCGCCACCGAGTCGACCACGACGATGTCGACGGCGGCGGAGCGCACGAGCTGATCCACGATCTCCAGGGCCATTTCGCCGGTGTCCGGCTGGGACACCAGCAGGTTTTCGACGTCGACCCCCAGGGCCGCGGCATAGACGGGATCGAGGGCATGCTCGGCGTCCACGAAGGCGGCCACACCGCCGCGGCGCTGCGCCTCGGCGATGGCATGGAGAGTGAGGGTGGTCTTGCCGGAGCTCTCCGGGCCGTAGACCTCCACCACCCGGCCCTTGGGATAGCCGCCACCGAGGGCCAGATCGAGGGTGAGGGCACCGGTGGAAACGGTTTCGACCCGCATGCGGGACGCGTCACCGAGGCGCATGATCGAGCCCTTGCCGAAGTTGCGCTCGATCTGGCCGAGCACCAGATTCAGAGCCTTGTCGCGCTCGGCGGCTCCGGCGGCACCCGCACCACCCGCTGCACCGTTGGTGGAGGAGCGGGGGTGGGTGGTCCTGAGGTCGGTGCTCTTGTGATCGGCGGGCATGGGTCAGGGGATGGCGAAAGAATGGACCGGGGACGAACGGGCCCCGGACGGGACCGGCGGCGGCCTCACGGATCAGATGCCACCAAAGCCGGCCGGCGTACCAGTGGCGGCCGGCATACCAGTGGCGGCCGGCATACCAGTGGCGGCCGGCCGGTGACCGGATGGCGGCCGGCCGGTGACCGGATGGCGGCTGGGAATTAGTACAGGCGTACGCTAGCGGATCAGGGCCAGTCCGCCAAGGGGGCCTCGAAGTGGGGGCGATCCAGCAGGGTGATGCCCTCCGGCAGGGCCACCGCGTCGTGGGGCCCCAGGTAGCCCCAGGACACCAGGAAGCAGCGAACGGCCTCCAGTCCCGGCGTGGCGCGCACCGCCTCAAGGGTGGCCCGCCTGTCCTCGATGAACCGGAGCGGACGCCCCAGCTCCCCCAACTGCAGCAGCACCTCCGGTTTGCTGCCCCGCTCGTGGCCGAACAGATCCAGGGGGATGAGCCCATGGGCCGCCAGGAGCTCCGCGGCGAAGGCCCCGCCCTTGGTGGTCAACACGACCCAGTCGGCCCCCTCGTCCTGCAGCGCCGTGAGGCGTTGGATCACACCCGGGTAGGGCCGGTGCAGACCCAGCCAGTGCCCTCGGTCGGTGGCGATGGCCTGGCGGCGCACCGCCTCCAGCGCCCCCTGAAGCGGCTCGGGCGACCAGCCCCAGATCCGCAGGGCCCCGACCAGGGCGGCGGGGTAATCATCCAGAGCGGCGGCGGGATCGAAGCCGCCACGGCCCAGCTCAGCGGCCAGCAGCACCATCTCCCAGCCCCTGTGGATCAACGGCCTCAGCCGGGCGAAGGCCGGCGGAGCCTGCTCGGGCAGCGTGAGGGTGGAGCTGAGCCCCAGGGCGGTCTGCCGGGCCGACCACCAGTACTCGGCCATGCCGTCCACCAGCACGCCGTCGAAATCGAAGACCAGCAGGGGGCCCGGTGGCACAAGAGGAGATCAGAACTGGGCCGCTAGGATTCGAACCTAGGAATGGCGGGACCAAAACCCGCTGCCTTACCACTTGGCGACGGCCCA
>CAYGQY010000548.1:0-1610 GCA_964352195.1 uncultured bacterium | reverse complement strand
CCGATCGCTGGGGATCGGGGCCATCAGGAACAGCTTGGCCATCTCCAGCCCGTTGGCGGCCCAGAAGGGGAGCTTGCGAAGGGCCCGGACCGGGGCGGGAGCGTCGCTCTGGTCGGCGGCGGTGAGGGCCGCGTTGTTCTGCACGATGCGCTCGAGTCGCACGTAGAACTTCGGATGCTCGACGTTGAGCACCACCGGGAAGACCCGGGCGGAGGTCTCGTTGGTTTTGGCGATCACGACCTTGTCGTAGGCGCGGGCATCAAGGCCAAGGGCTTCGTAGAACTCCTTGCGGGCCACGTCGCGGACGTACATGGTGGCGAACACGGCCAGCAGGAAGAACCGGCACCAGAGACGGGCCTGCAGACCTCGCACCGTGTCGGGCTGGGCTTTCATCAGGGCATCGAAGAAGTCGCCGTGGCGGTTTTCGTCCTGGCACCAGTTCTCGAAGAAATTGAAGATCGGGAAGATCTTGCTCTCCGGATGCTTCTCGAGGTGGCGGTAAATGGCAATGTAACGCCAGTAGCCGATCTTCTCAGAAAGATAGGTGGCGTAGAAGATGAACTTGGGCTTGAAGAAGGTGTAGGCCTTGTTGGCAGTCAGGAACCCCAGGTCGAGCTGAAGGCCGAAGTCACCCATGGCCTTGTTGAGGAACCCGGCATGGCGGGCCTCATCACGGGCCATGTGGGCGAAGCACTCGGAGAGCAGGGGGTTCTTGGTTTTGATGCGGCGGCTCAGCTCCTTATAGAGCAGAAAACCGGAGAACTCCGAGGTGCAGCTCTGCTCGAGAAACTCGACGAAGACCTTGCGGGTTTCCGGATCGAGCTTGTCGGCGGCACCTTCGAATTCCTCGTTACGAACGAAGTGGTGACGGTTGTAGTCCTTGCGGAACTCCTCGCAGATCGCTTCCAGCTCAACCACATTGGGGCGCAGGTCCATCGCGGCCATCGCCTCAAAATCTGTGGTGTAGAACCGCGGCGTCAGGATGGTGTCCTTGACGGGGTCCTTGAAGGCCGGAGCCTGGCTTCCAGCGGTGGCGGCGGGAGCGGCGATCGGGGGCACCATTCGGGCGACGGATCAGGGCGATGGGGCCATCGTAGGCGGGTTCCAGCCAGGGCAGCCGGAGATGTGAAGCGCCGGCCGAGCGCCGGAAGGAATGGGCCGGTTCAGTTGGGACCGAGCCACTTCTGGCCGTTCAACCGGGAGATCACCCGGGACACCAGCAGGGGGAGTGTCATCTTCTTCTCATCGCCGAGGAAGGGCTCCAGCAGGCTCGGGGTGCTCCCTCCCTCGGCCAGGGCGATGGTCTTGGTGGCCGTGATGGCGGCCTCGGTGAAGCAGAGCCAGAAGCGACGCTCGCCGGGGAAACGGCCCTGCACCATCCAGCAGGGGAGCCCCACCACGGGCATCGGGCCCTGCTCAAAGACGAGCTGGGGAGCGGGACCGCCATGGGCCTCGATCGCCTGGGTCAGGGACGGGAGAAAGAGCTGGGGAATGAACTCCGCGAAGGGTTTGTCCTCGGGCGCGGGGGGCTTCGCCTTGGCCGGGGCCGGGGCAGCCGCCGGTGTGGGTTTGGCGGGAGCGGGGCTGGCTGAGTCACTCACCGGCGCAGA
>CAYGQY010000547.1:0-1611 GCA_964352195.1 uncultured bacterium | reverse complement strand
CAGAGCCGCAGGAACGCCGCATCGGCCAGGTAGGTGACCATCCCCTGAAGCGGCAGGCGCGGGTCGATCGGGGCTGACCTGGGCAGACGCTGCAACCGGTCGTTGAGCTCCGAGTCGATCGGCTCGCCCTGGAGATCGAGCTTGCGCAGGCCCCCCCCCGTCGCGAGCGGCTGCAGCAGCACCGGCGCCTCCCGGCCACGCCGCAGCACCAGGCGGTTGGTGCCGGGCTCGAGCTGCCAGCGGCCGATGGCATCGAACCGGTTGGGGAGCGGCCGGTCCAGGTAGGTCTGACGCAGCTGGTAGCTGCCATCGGGGGCCAGGTCCAGGTGCCAGCGGCTGGTGCCTCCGGCATCGGGCAGCTCCCCCTGCCAGCTGGCGGGCAGGGGGCCCAGCCCCGGCCCGGTGCGGCTGCCGGAGCTGTCGCCCCCGGCGAGGGCCGGAGCGACCAGCATCACCAGGCCGCTGAAGACGGCGGCCAGGGCTGCAGGGGAGCGGGACGGTCCCGGCGGCCTGGGGAACAACGGCATGGGGGGTGGTGCGGATCGACTCCGGATTCAGCGGCCGGACTCAGGACGTCCCTTCGCAACCGCAGCCCGCATGACAGGGCACACCGCCGGGATGGCCCTGGGCACAGGCCTCGCAGCAGAACCGCTGATCGCCCAGGCGGTAGGGGGACTCCCCCGTCACGGTGCAGTGGCAGCTGGGGCAGGCGCACTCCAGGCTGACGGGCTTCTCGAGGGTGGTGGCGGGCATGACGCTGGGGCGAGCTGACGGAGCAGCACTCTGGCCCGTCGGGCCGGCAACGGGGGGAGACCTGCTGCAGATCGACCTGGAAACGGAGAGGGTGTCCGTGTAAAGCGGACCGGATCGACTGCTATGGAACGGCTTGGGACGGTGGGTGGTGCTGTCTGTACCGTCTTTTATACCGCCATTCACGGTCTGTGATGGATGGACGGAGTTGGAGACTCCAGATCCCTGTCGTTCCGGCACTGGCAGCGGCGGCATGAGCGCTATGGCACCAGCTTGAGGCTCGGACCAGCGGGTAAAGGAGAGGCTGCTGATGGGAGCAGGTTGAGCCTGAAATCTGATCCGCAGCCAGACTGAGAAGCGACATCGCCGGATCACCCGATGCAGCGAGATCACGCGACAGCAAGGGGCTGAGCAGAACCCGGTCATGGGCCACCGATTGATCGTTTCTGACAACCGTGACGACCCGGGCAACCCGCTGGTGCTCGATGGCGAGGCCATTGACGCAGCGGCACAGGACCCACTGGCGATCGGGAAGCTGATGGTCGATCAGGTCTGGGCAGAGGGGACGGACCCCACCGGCGGGGGCCTGTACTACGAACGCAACAGCAACCAGCACCGGCGGCTGCAGGCCTTTGAGACAGGCAACGAGGACTTCATGACCGGTGGCTGGGTGCGGGTGCTGGCCACCGCCGAGCAGGTGCGCAAGGAACGTCCCGGTATGGAACGTGCTGCCAAGTCAGGGCTGGTGAGAATCCATGGCACCCACCGGGGCGTGCTGCTGGTGGAGTTCCTAGACGTTCCCTGGGGCTGAGCAGGCACCGCAGGGCTCCGGTCGGCGACGGCCGTCCTTCAGCGTGCCAC
>CAYGQY010000546.1:0-1612 GCA_964352195.1 uncultured bacterium | reverse complement strand
GAGCCCGGCACCGGGAGGGGGCGCCGCCGCGGAGTGCCGCTGCTGCAGATCCTCCAGGGCGGCCCGACGCCGGCCCAGGGGCTGGGGGCGCTGGTCATCGCCCCCCAGCTCCAGCAGGTCGTAGGCCACGAAGGCCGCCGGGCTGGTCCGCCGCAGGGCGGCGCTGGGCTTTTGGCGGCCGAGGCGCCGTTGCAGGGCGGCGAAGGGCTCGGGCCGCTCGCCCCCGGCCGGCCAGACGACCACCTCCCCATCAAGGGCCGTGCCCTCGGGCAGCAGCCGGGCCAGGGCGATCAGCTCCGGAAAGGCGGCATTGATCAGCTCTTCACCACGGCTCCAGAGAAAGGCCTCGCCGCCGCGGTGGATCAACTGGCCGCGGATGCCGTCCCACTTCCACTCCACCTGCCAGGCCGAGGTCTCCGTGCCCGCCAGCCGTCCGGTCTCCAGCGGAGAGGCCAGGAAGAAGGGATAGGGCCGGCTGAGGGGTATCGCACCGGCGGGCGCCGGCTCGAGCAGGGCGCGGAAGGCGGCCACCGAGGGGTCGAACCCCCCCATGAGCCGGTGGGCCAGCTCCGCCATCTCCAGGCCGCCAGTCAGCGCCAGGGCCCGGATCACCAGACCGGTGGACACGCCCACCCGGAAGCCACCGGTGAGCAGTTTGTTGACCAGGAACACCTGGCCTTCGGGCAAGGCGGCCCAGAGCGCCAGCAGCGCCTCCGCCTGGGCACCCTCCTCCAACCGGGCCAGGGCCGGCAGCCGCTCGCCCATCCAGGTGGCCAACGGCAGGTCCAGGGGGTCGGCGGCCGGCAGCTTCAACTCGGGTAGCAGCAGTGCGACCGTTTCGGCCGAATCCCCCACCTGGGCGTGGCAGGCATCGAAGAGCCACTCCGGCAGGCCACTGCGCTCCTGGCAGATCTGGCGGAGCCGCCGGCCGGTGAGCAGACGCCGGCGCCGCTTGCCGAGCAGCAGGGCCAGGGCCCAGGCCCCATCCTCGGCCGGGGCCGCCGTGAAGTACTCCGCCAGTGCCCGCACCCTGGCGTTGGTGCCACCACTGGCATCGAGTTGCTGGAGAAGGGTGGCGAAGGCCTGCATGGCGGTGATCGGGGCAGGGACCAGGACCTGGCTTCAGGGGCCGGCTGAAATCGTCCCAGGGATCCCGGTCGTTGTTCAGATCACGGGTCACTGTGCTGCCGATGCCGAGCTGGACCTGGGCCAGGGCGAGCAGGATCGTGAAGAACGGATCATTGCGGCCGAAGCCGGCCTGGAAACCCAGCACGCCCCATTCCTCCGCGGCGCTTGTGCCGTGGCCGCCCCGTTTGCCGGGCACCCTGCAGCCATGGGCATCGACGAAGGCCAGGACCGCCCGGCCGAGGCTGTCGTCCGGACAGCTGGCCAGGGATCGGTACCGGGCGGCCAGGGCGGTGGCGGTGGTTTGCAGCCGCTCCAGCTGGACGTGGAACCTCATCGGGAACGGGGAACTGGAGAGGAGGATGGGAAGGCAAACCGTCCCCTGCCGGGTGTTGCGGTGACCTGCCCCAGTTCCGACGAGGAACCGGTCGCGAGTGATCCCCCCCCGACTCCCCCGGCTCCCCGACCCGGAGGTCCGGCCTTGCCG
>CAYGQY010000545.1:0-1613 GCA_964352195.1 uncultured bacterium | reverse complement strand
GTGATCATGCGCTCGGCTTCCTCGCGCAGGGCCTTGGCGCGGGCCTTGGTGGTGGTGACACGACCTTCCCGGATCAGCTGGGTGGTGAGGCCGCGAAGCAGGGCCTTCCGTTGGTCGGCGGGGCGTCCGAGCAGGGGGACGCGGCACTGGTGGCGCATGGTTCCGGAGAGGGGTGTGGAAGAAGGAGAGCGGGACTGCTCAGGCCGTGGTGCGGCTCTGGGGCAGGGAGATGCCGATGCGCTCCAGGGCTTCGATCACCTCATCGGCCGATTTGGAGCCGAAATTCTTGATCTCGAGCAGGTCTTCGTAGCTGAAGCCCATCAGATCGGAGACCGAGTTGACCTGGGCGCGCTTGAGGCAGTTGTAGGCCCTCACCGAGAGGTTCAGTTCCTCGAGGGGAATCTGGCTTTCAGCCGAAGGTTCGGGCTCCAGGCCCGGCTCATCGGCCATGGTCAGGCTGGCCAGGGGCTGGAACAGGGCGATCAGCTGATTGGCCGCCTGGGCCATGGCGTCGTCGGGGGTGATCGAGCCGCTGGTGAGGATCTCGAGCCGCAGCCGCTCCCGGGCCGACCCCCCTTCGCCCACGGCGGTTTCGTCGACGGTGTAGTTCACCCGTCGGACCGGCATGAACACGGCGTCGATCTGGAGGAGATCGATGGCGCTGGTGTCCTCATGATGGCGGTCCACCGGCCGGTAGCCGACGCCGCGCTCCACGTGCACTTCCAGTTCCAGGGAATGGCCTTCGGCCACGGTGGCGATCGGACGGTCCAGATCGACCACCTGCACCTGGGAGGAGAACTGCAGATCGGCGGCGGTGACGGTGGCGGGGCCGTTGACGATCAGTCGCCCGATCTCCTGTTCACGGCTGCGGCTGTTGACGACCACTTCCTTGCAGTTGAGCAGGATGTCGAGCACGTCTTCGCGGACGCCGGGCACGGTGGCGTACTCATGGTTGACGCCGGCGATCCGAACGGCCGTGATGGCACTGCCTTCCATGCCCCCCATCAGGACACGGCGGAGGGCGTTGCCCAGGGTGATGGCCTGACCGCGGTCGAGGGGACCGATCACAAACACTCCGGTCTGGGAGCGGTCGTCGGCGACCTGATGTTCGACCCGGTCGATCTGATACTGATGCACGGCCTGAAGGTGGTGAAGAGGAACGCCCGGAGGCTGGAGAACTGGCGCCTGGCGACTCAGACCCGACGTCGCTTGGAGCGGCGGCAGCCGTTGTGGGGCAGTGGGGTGACATCGCGGATCAGGGTGATCTCGAGGCCGGCCACCTGGAGGGCCCGAATGGCGGTTTCCCGGCCCGAACCAGGGCCGCGCACCAGCACTTCGATCTGCCGCATGCCCTGCTCGAGGGCCCGTCGGCCGGCGGCTTCGGCGGCGGTCTGGGCGGCGAAGGGGGTGCCCTTGCGGGCGCCCTTGAAGCCGCTGGCGCCAGCCGAGGACCAGGAGATCACCTCACCGGCCGTGTCGGTGATCGACACGATGGTGTTGTTGAACGTGCTCTGGATGTGTGCCACGCCGTTGGGCACATTGCGCTTGGTTTTCTTGGCGCCGGTTTTCTTGGCTGGCTTCGCCATGGACGGGGGGCCTGATGGGAATGGGGT
>CAYGQY010000544.1:0-1623 GCA_964352195.1 uncultured bacterium | reverse complement strand
CGGTAGCGGTGCGCGTCCTCCCTGAGTTGGGTGTCGCGGGGCCAGTGCCAGGAGTTCTCGATTGACCAGCGGTCCCGAACATGCTTCATCAGTGCCTACCGCAAGCGGAAGCCCTTCGGGCTAGGGCGCTGGTGCGCAAACTCGAGACGTAGTAACGGGTCTCATCGACTGGCTTGCCATCGCGGGTGCCCTTGCTGCGCACCGCCAGGATCGTGGCGCTGCCCGGCCAGTTCTCCATCACCCACTCCGGGGCGGGCATGCCCCGCAGCGTCCAGGTGAGGTTGCGGCCGCGTTTGCGTTCACGGTTGGTGGCTTGCCACGGCGTCTTGCGGCCATAGGTCAGCCGGTGCTTGATCAGCTGAGATCCTTTGCGGCCACTGTGTTTTACAGCGATCAGGAAGTCGGCGCCACGCTGCTTGAGGTAGAGGAAAAGGGCGGTTTGCATGCAGGGCGTCGGCCTGCACCAGCAAGCCGTTGAGATCAACGCGATCCAACAGCTGGCGCAAGGCCGCGATCTCGCCGCCGGCGTCAGTGGCGTAGGTGTTTTGGGCAATCGCCACCCCAAGGGTGTTGGAGTACAGGCTCACCTGGGCGATAAAACGCGCTGCGCCGGAGGCGGTTTGGTCGATTGAACCCCGCAGGGTCTTGCCGCCTGTCACCAGTGTGTCGACAGACTCGGTTACGCCAGGCTGGGCTGCCACCCATTGCTGCAGCAGAGCCTCGAAACCGTCGAGGTCGAGCTGAGCGAGCAGCAACCGGAAGGTCGAGTCCGACGGCGGTTGGGCGATATGGGTGCCGAGCAGCTCGTTGAGGGTCTTGCGGTGGCGCTTGGCGTAGGCGAAGCCTTCTCCGAAGGAGTAACGCTCCATCCCGAGCAGCGAACCCTGGTTGCTGTAGGCGTCAGCCTTCCGCGAAGCGGTAGATGGCCAGGATCGCCACCAGCAGCATCCACCACTGCGGGTAGCGAATCCCCCGCCGCAGGCGGCAATCGGGGAGCGCCTTGAGGAAGCTGATCAGATCCGTTGCGGCGGGGGGGTTCTCGAGTGGCGAGGCCAAGGGGAAGGAGCGAGACCTGTGCACCAAACCGGAGCTGACGGCCGCACGCCAGGGCTACCGGGACAGACTTCTAATGGGCCCTGACCCCTACCCCTGCTCCAGCCACTCCCTGACCGTCGCGTTCGGGCGTCAGTCGAACACGTTGCCGTGCCGATAGCGTTCCTCATGGCCAGCGGCTTCCGTGAGTGCGGCCACATTCGCGCGGGTGAAGAATCCCTCATACCCCATGCAGCGCTGCACATACTCGGTGATGAGCAGTGAGTAGGTTGAGCTCTTGGAAAAGATCTGCTTGAGATTGGGCTGATCGCTGCATTCGCCCACCACATCGGCCAGGAAAGACACACCTGCTGAACGCAGCTGGCTCACCACGAAATCGACATTCTTGATGCCATCCAACTCGCCATCGGCCACCTCCAGGGCCAGATGATGCATGCGCCGCCCGAAGTTGCGCACGAAGTCTTCAGTGGGCATCGGCAGGTTCACGAGCGAATTCAGATAAGAGGGGGTGTTGTTGGCTGTGAAGACTCGCGCCGGTGAAAGCTTGTCGTCGTTGACCCTGGGGTCACG
>CAYGQY010000543.1:0-1628 GCA_964352195.1 uncultured bacterium | reverse complement strand
CCGCCGCCGCACGCTCCAGGGTGGCCGCCACGCTGCTGGCGCGGTTGCTGCGGGGGTCGTCGTCTGGCGCAGCACGGCTCTGCGGCAGGCGGAGCCCCTTGATGGCGGTGGCTTCGGCCTGCGCTTGCGGTTGCCGCGGGAGGCCCCGCCGGCTGCGGCGCCGGCCACCACCGAGCGCCTGTGTTGCCGGAGCCTGCTGCTGGCCACCGGAGGTCACCCCAGCGGGCGCAGCTTGGCGCAGCTGTTGGGCCACACCCTGGTGCCGCCGGTGCCCTCCCTGTTCACCCTGGCCCTGGAGGCCAACCCACTGGCGGGTCTGAGCGGCGTGGTGGTGGATCCCGTCGCCCTGGAGCTTCGGACAGGCGAGGGTCGGTTCCTCCAGCAGGGAATCCTGCTGATCACCCACCGGGGTGTGAGCGGTCCGGTCACCCTGCGGTTGACGGCCTTCGCGGCCCGGGCCCTGAAGGAGGCTGGCTACCGGGCCGAGCTGCGGATCGACTGGAGCGGTGGCCGCACCGCCGCCGACCTGGGTGCTCTCCTGGCCCAGGCGCGTGTGGGGCAGGCGCGGCGTCAGCTGGCCGGAGCCCGCCCCTGGCCCCAGCTCAGCCGCCGGCTGTGGGGACACCTGCTGGAGCGTGAAGGCGTCGCCGGGGAGAAGCGCTGGGCGGACCTCAGCCGCCGCGAGGAGCAGCGGCTGATCGAGGCGCTGCGCTCCAGCCGGTACCGGATCAGCGGCAAGGGGCCGTTCGGAGAGGAGTTCGTCACGGCCGGAGGGGTGGCCCTGGGGGAGGTGACCCTGGCCACGATGGAGAGTCGGCGTTGCCCCGGGTTGTATCTCGCCGGCGAACTGCTCGATGTGGACGGTGTGACCGGAGGCTTCAACTTCCAGCACTGCTGGACGAGTGGTTGGTTGGCCGGGCGCGCCATCGCCGCGGCTGCGGTCGTGGTCGGCGGGGCCGATCAGGGGGGCCCGGCGGATTAGCGGATCTTGTCGAAAACCGAGAACATCGGCAGATACATCGCCACCAGAATGGCCCCCACGATGATCCCGACCAGCACGATCATGATCGGCTCGAGCAGGGATGTGAGCGCCTTCACAGCCACGGCGACTTCATCTTCGTAGAAATCCGCCACCTTCGAGAGCATCATGTCCATCTCGCCAGTTTCCTCCCCCACCGCCAGCATGCTCAGAGCCATCTCGGGGAAGACCTTGCGGCGCGACAGCGCCACGCTGAGCGGAATGCCGTTCTGAATGTCGAGGCTGCAGGCTTGCACCGCATCGGACACCACGGAATTGCCCGAGGTCTCGCGCACGATGTCGAGGGACATCAGGATCGGAACGCCGGCCCGGCTGAGTGAGCTGAAGGTGCGGCAGAACTGGGCCGTCGTCGTTTTCTGAATCAGATCTCCGAACAGGGGAAGCCGCAGCATCGCGCCATCCACCCGGCGGCGGCCCGGTGGGGTTCGGTAGAAGCCCACGAACAGCCAGCCGGCCACCACCAGCCCCCCCACCAGGAAGAGCGAGCACGGCGAGCGAAGCAGGCTGCTCAGCTCCCCCCTCCTCTGCGTGACCCCGGGCAGCTCCGCGCCCCGCTGCTCGCACACCCCCGCGAGCCTGGGGCTCAGGA
>CAYGQY010000542.1:269-1629 GCA_964352195.1 uncultured bacterium | reverse complement strand
CGCATTTGCACTCCCAGTCGTTTGAGGGTCCGATGATCTTCTCGCAGAAGAGGCCGTCCATCTCCGGATTGATCGTGCGGTAGTTGTTCGTTTCGGGCTTGGTGACCTCACCCACAACCTGACCGTTGGGCAACGTGCGCTGCCCCCACTGCATGATCCGATCCGGCGAGGCCAGCGTGATCTTGACGTAGTCAAAGTGGTTTTCGGTGCGGAGATTGCTGTTGGACATGGGGGGGGACTAACGCGCGGAGATCGAAAGGGGTGGCTTCAACAGGGAGGCATCGACTGGAGAGCATCGACACGGGACGCTCTCCTGAGAGGGCGACGACGCGCACCTCCCAGGAGAGCCGGGTCGATCAGTCGTCGTCGTAATCCGCGACGCCAAGGGATTCGTAGGTGGGCCGGCTGGGTGTACTGCGGCGGGGGTTCACGTCCTGCATCAGATCCACCTCTTCGCCCGCGTCGGTGTACACAGCGATGTCGAGGCCCAGGGACTGCAGCTCGCGCATCAGCACCTTGAACGACTCCGGGGTGCCGGGGCGGGGGATCGGCTTGCCCTTGACGATGGCGTTGAGGGCCTCGTTGCGGCCCTGCATGTCGTCGGACTTGACGGTGAGCAGCTCCTGCAGCGTGTAGGCCGCGCCATAGGCCTCCAGGGCCCAGACTTCCATCTCGCCGAGGCGCTGTCCGCCCTGCTGGGCCTTGCCGCCCAGGGGCTGCTGGGTGACCAGGGAGTAGGGACCGGTGGAGCGGGCGTGGATCTTGTCGTCCACCAGGTGCACCAGCTTGAGGATGTGGGCATAGCCCACGGTGACCGGCTGGTCGAAAGCCTCGCCACTGCGGCCATCGATCAGCTGGATCTTGCCGGGGTTCTCCGGGTCGTAGACCCAGTCCTTGCCGGGCTGCTTGGCGGCTTCCTCCAGGAAGGCCTGCACGGTCTGCTTCGATTTCTCGGCGCCGTGCATCTCATCGAAGGGCACCACCTTGACGCGGCAGTCCAGGTGGGCGGAAGCCCAGCCCATCAGGCACTCGAACACCTGGCCCACATTCATCCGGCTGGGCACACCCAGGGGATTGAGCACGATGTCGATGGGTGTGCCGTCGGGGAGATAGGGCATGTCCTCGCGGGGGAGGATGCGGCTGATGATGCCCTTGTTGCCGTGGCGGCCGGCCATCTTGTCGCCCACCTGAATCTTCAGGCGCTTGGCCACATACACCCGTACCACCATGTTGGCCCCCGGCGGCAGCTCGTCACCCTGTTCGCGGGTGTAGATGCGCACATCCACCACGCGGCCACGCTCGGTGCTGGGCACCCGCAGGGAGTTGTCGCGCACGTCGCGGGCCTTCTCACCGAAGATGG
>CAYGQY010000542.1:0-259 GCA_964352195.1 uncultured bacterium | reverse complement strand
GGATCTTTTACTCAGGCGGCTGATCGGACTCACACTTGGGAGTCACCTTGCCAACCAGGATGTCGCCGCTTTCGACGAAGGCACCGACACGGATGATGCCCATCTCATCGAGATTACCCAGGCTTTCTTCAGCCACGTTGGGGATCTCTCGGGTGATCTCCTCCGGGCCGAGCTTGGTCTGGCGGGCCTCAATCTCGTACTTCTCGATGTGAACCGAGGTGTAGAGGTCGTCGGTGACGAGCCGCTCGCTCACCAGGAT
>CAYGQY010000541.1:0-1635 GCA_964352195.1 uncultured bacterium | reverse complement strand
GGTCCTCTCCCCCTCGCCGCTCAGTGCCGGCCCAGCAGCGGCGATAGCCTCGGCGGCAGCGCCACCCGTCATGAGCACCGCGCCGGACGGCCCCTCAACCCTCACGATCGCCTTCTTCGGGCTCGGGGCCGTGGGCTCGTCGATGCTGATCTGCCTGGCCGAGCTGGCCGAGCGGGACGGCGTCCCGCACCGGTTCATCGTGGTGGTGGTCAACGCCGAACTGGCCCGGGACGCTCTCTTCCACGCCGAACGCCTGTTCGACCGGATCACGTTCGTCGAGGTTCCCGACTTCAGGCTGGTGTTCGCCGCCGAAGGCGAGGCGTGCTGCCGGCTGGAGGGGGCCCACCTGCTGATCAATGCCGCCCATCCCCAGTTCAACCGGCCGATGCTGGAGCTGGGGCTGCGCCTGGGCGCCCATGGGGTCGACCTCGCCTCCGATATGTATGACGCCGAGACGGAGGCCTCGCTCACCTTCTCCCAGTACGCCTTCGATCAGGCCCTGCGGCAGCGCGGATGCGCGGCGCTGATCAACCTGGGCATCTCCCCGGGGGTCACCAGTTTCCTGATCGGACTGCGGCTGGAGGAGTTGAAGGCGGCACGGCGGAGGGATCTGGAGGTCGAGAGCGTGGATCTGTACCTCCTCGAGGACATCGATTCCGATGCGGTGGTCTTCTCCTGGTCGCCGCTGGTGGCCCTGGAGGAGCTGGCCGAGCGGCCGCGGCTGCTGCGCGATGGCCGCATCACCGTGCTGGAGCCGTTCAGTGCCGCCCGCGACCATGTCTTTCCGAACCAGGCGGGACCGACGCGTCAGTACCCCCTGTATCAGGAGGAGCTGCTGTCCCTGCATCGCGCCTTTCCCCAGATCCCATCAATCGGGGTCTACACCGGCGGTTCCGAAGTGGAACTGGTGAAGGCCCTGTTCCAGCTCAATCTCCTCTCGAAAACCACCCTGCCGCAGCAGAGCGAACTGACGATCGAGGCCATGGTGCGCGCCATCCTGCCGGGGATGAACAAACCGAGGCGGATCGAGGACTATCTGCGCAGCGGTGTGATCCGGCGGGCCCATTTCGCCGCATCCGCCGAGATCCGCTACACCGAGAATGTCCGCAACGACCGGCAGACCACGGTGGAAACGGTGGGACTCAGCTACCTGCGCTACCGGGGCCTGCTGGAGAGCCCCTATGCCGGTGCCACCTACATCTCCTATCCCACCGCGGTGGGGGCAGCGATTCTGGCCTGGCACGCCCTGGCCTTCCTGCGGGAGGAGGACGGTGCTCTCCACGGGGTGATCAGCGGCGAGGACCTGGCTCGCCTGCTGCCCCGCTGGCGTGCAGAGGCGATCCGGCGGGATCTGGTGGCCTGGGACATCGACCTGTTCGAGTCCGTGCGGGACGCCACCCCCGGCTGAGGCGAAGACCCGCCTCCACCGAGCTGGACAGGTCAGTGGCCGTGTGGCCCCATGGGGTAGGTCGAACTTCAAACCCTGCCGCTGTTCCTGCGGCGGGGCGGCTCGATCCTCGGCTTTTCGTTCAACCGGAGGATCTGGCCATCACCTCCTACCGGGATCCCCACGGACGCAGGATCCACATCGTGCTCGATGTCCACAGGGAGCGTGCTCTGCTGGCGGCCCAACCC
>CAYGQY010000540.1:0-1641 GCA_964352195.1 uncultured bacterium | reverse complement strand
GCCCCTATGCCATCCGGGCCCGGCTGGCCCTGGCGGCGGCGGGGCTGAGGCCTGGGCGGGACCTGGAGCTGCGGGAAGTGGATCTGCAGCGGAAGCCCCCCGAGCTGCTGGAGACTTCCCCGAAGGGGACCGTGCCCGTGCTGGCCTTGCCCGAGGGCTCCGGTGCCCCCGGACGGGTGCTTGATCAGAGCCTGGCGGTGATGCGCTGGGCCCTGGAGCGGCGGGATGATCAGGATCTGCTGCGCCAGCGCGGTGGGTCCGCTGTTGCCGGCGAGTCCAGTGCGATGGAGGTCCTGATCGCCGAGAACGACGGCCCCTTCAAGCTTCACCTCGACCGGTTCAAGTACTCCCCACCCGCTGGAAAAGGGGGCTGGGAGCGGGGCAACGGGGATTGGGTGGCACCACGCGCCGCCGCTCTGGCCGTGCTGCGCCGCTGGAGCGCCCGGCTCGCGCCGGGTGGATGGTTGCTGGGCGATTGCCCCTGCCTGGCCGACTGGGCCCTGCTGCCCTTTGTGCGCCAGTTCCGCCAGGTCTCCCCCGAGACGTTCGACACCGAACCCGACTTGGAGCCCCTGCAGGGCTGGCTCCGGCGGTTCCTGGAGGGCCCGGAACTCCAGGAGATGCTCGATTCGACCTGGGGCCCGCGCCGGAGATGGCGCTCGGGTCGCTGGCTGTATCACCTGGCCCTGGCCGGGGAGTGGCGGGCCGCCACCGCCAGCGGGCAGGCCTACGCACGATCCAGCCGGGGGCTCGCTCTGGCCGATGTGGGCTTCGTGCATGCCAGTGGCGCGGGCCAGATCGAGGGCACCTATCGCCGCTTCTATGCCGATGCCCAGGAGGTGCTGCTGCTGACGATCGATCCAGCCCGGTTGACCGTGCCCGTGCGCTGGGAGCCCGCACCGCAGGGCGGTGACTGCTTCCCCCACATCTTCGGCGCCGTGCCCCTGGAAGCCGTGCTGGCGGCCGAACCCTTTCGTCCCGAAGGCGGAGACGAACGATGCTGAGCCTGGCGGCGATCGAGCGGCGGGCGGCCGCGCGGGGCCTGCTGCTGCGGCTGCAGGTGACGGGTCAGCTGGGGCTCCGGAGCCTTCGGGTGGTGGTGGCCCAGCCCCGGGCCGGCCGTCCCCCCCTGCTGATCGGCGAACTGAAGGGCTGGGCCCTGCCGAACGCCGACGGCCTGCAGCTCGACACCCTGCGGGTGCAGGGGGAGGGCCGCTATCGGGTCGGTGTGATGATCTGGGCCGCCAGCTTCGCCTGGGCCCTCGAGAGCACGTCCTGCCGCACCGCGCGGCTGCTGGCGATCCGGGACGACGACGCCGGGCACCGGAAGCTGGTGCGCTACTTCGAGCGACTGGGGTTCACCCCGGTGCGCCAGCTGGGGGCGGGCCCGGTGGATCTGGCCCTGCGCCTGGTGTGGGGTGGCTCGGGGCTGCTGATGCGGGGAGACTGCCGCGACGGGCTGCAGCGATGCGAACGCCTGCTGGGCACCACCTCGCCGCCACCGCTCAGGGAAGACGGCTGATCATCACCAGGCCGCGGCTGCGACCTGAGCTGCGATCGCGGCTGCGGGCCGCCCGCCAGAGATCGGCCGTCGGCACCCAGACGGAGGGGTAGCGATAACGGGCCACATCAAGGATGAGC
>CAYGQY010000539.1:0-1645 GCA_964352195.1 uncultured bacterium | reverse complement strand
CGTCCTGCTTGTTCACATCACGGAAGTGTTCGGCCATGGTGAGCGCCGAGAGGCCGACCCGCATGCGGGCCCCGGGAGGCTCATTCATCTGGCCATAGCAGAGCGCCACCTTCGACTTGGAGAGGTCGTCGGAGTTGATCACTCCAGACTCCTTGAATTCCTCGTAGAGATCGTTGCCCTCGCGGGTGCGCTCCCCCACGCCACCGAACACGGATACGCCACCATGCTCCTTGGCGATGTTGTTGATCAGCTCCTGGATCAGCACGGTCTTACCGACGCCGGCACCCCCAAACAGGCCCACCTTGCCGCCCTGGCGGTAGGGGGCCAGCAGATCGATCACCTTGATGCCCGTTTCGAACACCTTGGGCTTGGTTTCCAACTCGGTGAGCTTGGGAGCTTCGCGGTGAATCGGCGACGTGAGGGTAGTGGAGACCGGACCCTGCTCGTCAACGGGCTCGCCGAGCACGTTGAAGATGCGACCCAGGGTGGCCTCACCCACGGGAACGCAGATGGGGGCCCCGGTGTCAAGCGCTTCCATGCCGCGCACCAGACCGTCGGTGCTACTCATGGCCACGGCGCGCACCCGGTGGTCACCGAGAAGTTGCTGCACTTCCGCCGTCAGGGCCACGTCCTGACCGGCCGAGTTGCGGCCCTCGATGCGCAGGGCATTGAAGATCCTCGGCAGCTTGCCGGCAGGAAATTCCACGTCCAGCACAGGACCGATCACCTGGCGGACGGTGCCCTTGGTGCCGGTGGTGACTCCGGAGGTGGCGGGTGCAGCAGCCATAGGTAAGGAGAAAGATCGCGGAGCGGGAGGCACACCCGCCAGAAGCGGCGCAACCTTACCACCGCCCGGGCGGAGCCGGCCCTGAACCGCGCCATGCGTACCCGGCTTCGGACCCTCTGGGACGGCGCCGGTTCGGACAACCGCACCGCCGGGGGATGGCGGCGCGGTCGGCCGCCCCCCTAATTTGGCACTCAGCGGCTACGAGTGCCAACTCGGTCGTTTCCGAGGCGTCTCCGGCGCCGCACTGTTCGCTCTTGAATGGATTCATGGCAGCTGTATCTCTGAGCGTCTCCACGGTCAAACCCCTTGGAGACCGCGTTTTCATCAAGGTGTCCGAATCGGACGAAAAAACGGCCGGTGGCATTTTCCTGCCCGATACCGCCCAGGAAAAGCCCCAGGTCGGTGAGGTCGTGCAGGTCGGCCCCGGCAAGCGCAGCGACGACGGAACCCGCCAGGCTCCGGAAGTGAGCGTTGGCGACAAGGTTCTCTACAGCAAGTACGCCGGCACCGACATCAAACTCGGTGGTGACGACTTTGTGCTCCTGTCCGAGAAGGACATCCTGGCCATCGTCAACTGATCGGGATCCTCCGCTGGAGCCCGTTTTCCACCGATAACAGGCTCAATCCTGGACCCATTCCGGTTTTCGCCTCCGCCTCAAGCTTCACCCCCTCAAGTAAGGACATCGCCTTCCATGGCCAAGCGCATCATCTACAACGAGAATGCCCGTCGGGCCCTCGAAAAGGGCATCGACATCCTGGCTGAAGCCGTTGCCGTCACCCTCGGCCCCAAGGGCCGCAACGTGGTGCTCGAGAAGAAATTCGGCGCCCCCCAGATCATCAACGACGGCGACACGATCG
>CAYGQY010000538.1:0-1656 GCA_964352195.1 uncultured bacterium | reverse complement strand
AGGGCGATCCGGCCGGGGAAGCAACCTCCACAACCTATCGGCGCCCACCTCCGCGCGAAGCGGCTGCGTCAAAGTGAAGGGAAGTCGTCAGCGGCAGAAGGGTCCATGAGCGGCGGACACTCCGCGGGGGTGCCGGATCGGCACCACCCCCACCGGCCCAGCGAGCGGCAACCCGGCCAGCCGTCTCCGCGGCGGAGCCTCCGGGCGCTGGGACTGAGGTTTCTGGCCATCAGCGCCGGTGTCCTCGGGGTGGTGGGGGCGATCGGCCTGCTGGATCTGCTCTGGGCCCAACCCGATCGCGGCCTGGCCGTCGACGCGTCCGGCGCCAGCCCCGCGGGGCTGGCCGATCCCACCAGCCGGCCCATCACCGTGCTGGTGGTCGGCAGCGATGCCGACCGTCTGGCCAGTGCCACCAACGGCGCCGCCCCCTCCGGCCCCGCCAACAGCGACAGCCTGCTGCTGGTGCGCGTCGATCCCGAGGGGCCACCACGGGTGCTGGCCCTCCCGATCGAGCTGGCGGTGAAGCTCCCGGGCCAGGCCAAGCTTCAGTCGCTCGGTTCCCTCTACCGACAGGGGGGGCCGGCCCTGACGGCCGAGGCCGTGGCCCAGCTGGTGGGGCTCGATCCCGGCCAGCCGGAGCGCTATGTGGTGCTGCCGCGCTCGGCCCTCAGGGAACTGGTCGACGGCCTGGGCGGACTGGAGCTGAGCCTGGACACCCCGATGCGATACCAGGACAAAGCCCAGGCCTACGGCATCGATCTCCAGGGAGGGTTGCAGCTGCTCAAAGGCCCCGAGGTGGAGCAGTTCGTCCGCTATCGCGACACAACGGGGGGTGAGACGGCCCGCCGCGGGCGTCAGCACCAGGTGCTGATCGCCCTGGTCCAGCAGCTGGCCCGCCCCGATCAGTGGCCCGAGCTGCCGGAGCGCTGGCAGCGGCTCACCACCCAGCTGGACACCAACCTGACCCAGGGCGAGGCGCTCAGCCTGCTGGCCACCGCCCTGGAGCGCTCCGGGCCCCTGGTGGTGGATCAGGTGCCCCTGGAGCCGGTGGGGACCGCCGCTCAGCCGCTGCGCCAGCTGAAGGCTGCCGCCCCACGGCCCCTCTGGCCCCCGCAGGTCACTCTGAACAGTGGCGCCTCCAGCGCCGGGCCAGGGCGCTGATCGCGGCCAGCTCCATCTCTTCCTCGCCCGATCCCGGGGCGGCCGGGTCAGGTCCATCCGATCCGGCCTTGGGAAGACAGCCCAACCAGGGCAGCCCCTGGCGGCTTCCGTCACGGCCGACCACGCTCTCGCCCCACTGCAGGAGTCCCAGCAGCGGCACGGCCGAGCGCTCCAGCAGGGCGACGTAGGCCGCGGCCCGTCCGGAGTCCATCCCTTCGGCGTCGATCAGCAGCAGCGCCGGCTGGCGCCAGGCCCCCAGCACCTCCGCCCAGCGGCCGCCCCAGGGCTGCCATCGACCGGGGTCCGCGGCCAGGGTCCCCAGCCAGGGCCCGCCCCGGTCCTGGAGCGCCCCCAGGGCGGCGTCGGGGTCGGCCGCTCTGAACTCCCCGGCTCCGGCCAGTCGATGGCGGGGCAGCTCCAGCCGGGCTCCCAGCCGGGCGGCGGCCCCCTCCAGGGCGGCGTCCATCCTCTCGGCCTGGCCAGCGGGGACCAGCA
>CAYGQY010000537.1:0-1659 GCA_964352195.1 uncultured bacterium | reverse complement strand
TGCCGCTGGAGCCCGTGCTGGCCCTGATGGAGGCCACCGGCATCCGCATCGACACGGCCTACCTGGCCGAGCTGGCCACGGAGCTGGGCGACCAGTTGCTGCGGCTGGATCAGCAGGCCCGGGAGGCCGCCGGGGTGGAGCTCAACCTGGCCTCCCCCAAGCAGCTGGGTGAGCTGCTGTTCGAGACCCTCGGGCTGGATCGCCGCAAATCCCGCCGCACCAAGACCGGCTGGAGCACCGACGCGGCCGTGCTGGAGAAGCTGGCCGACGATCACCCGGTGGTGCCCCTGGTGCTGGAGCACCGCACCCTGAGCAAGCTCAAGAGCACCTACGTGGATGCGCTGCCGTTACTGGTGGAGCCGGAAACCGGCCGGGTGCACACCGACTTCAACCAGGCGGTCACCGCCACCGGCCGCCTCTCGAGCAGCAATCCCAACCTGCAGAACATCCCGATCCGCACCCGCTTCAGCCGGCGGATCCGCAAGGCCTTCCTGCCCCAGCAGGACTGGATCCTGATCAGCGCCGACTACTCCCAGATCGAGCTGCGCATCCTCACCCACCTCTGCGGCGAGGAGCTGCTGGTGGAGGCCTTCAGCAACGGTGACGACGTGCATGCCCTCACCGCCCGGCTGCTGCTGGAGACGGAGGTGATCACGGCCGAGGAGCGCCGCCTGGGCAAGACGATCAATTTCGGAGTGATCTATGGGATGGGATCCCAGCGACTGGCCCGCGAAACCGGTCTCAGCCAGAGCCAGGCCAAGGACTTTCTCAGCCGCTACAAGGAGCGGTATCCCAGGGTGTTCGCCTACCTGGAGCGGCAGGAGCGCCTGGCCCTCAGCCAGGGCTGGGTGGAGACGATCCTGGGTCGGCGCCGGCCGTTCCACTTCGATCCCGGCGGCCTCGGGCGGCTGCGGGGCCAGCCCCCGGAGGAGATCGAGCTGGAGGTGGCCCGCCGGGCCGGGATGGAGGGCCAGCAGCTGCGGGCGGCGGCCAACGCGCCGATCCAGGGCTCCAGCGCCGACATCATCAAGCTGGCCATGGTGCAGCTGCAGCGCACGTTGCGGGAGCGCGCCCTGCCCGCCCACCTGCTGCTGCAGGTGCACGACGAGCTGGTGCTGGAGGCCGCCCCCGACGCCCGCGAGAGTGTGCTGGCGGCCGTGAAGACGACGATGGAGACCGCCATGACCCTGCGGGTGCCCCTGCGCGTGGACACCGGCTGGGGACCCAACTGGATGGAGGCGAAGTAGGGGAGGCTCGAGCCGAGCCGGTCGGTGCGCTTCACAATGGGGCCGACCTCCGACACTCCGATGCAGGCCTCCACCGAGGGTTCCCCCACGCCCCGCACCAAACGCCGGCCCAGCCGCCGGCGCCTTCCCTGTCCGGCCCATCCCGAGCAGCAACTGTGCGGCAACGGCCGCAAGTACTTTCTGCACCTGCTCACCCCCGCCCAGCTGCGGGAGCGGGGCATGTCGGACAAGCGTGCCCGGCTGGTGCTCAACGCCTACCCGGTGCTGGTGCTCAGCAACGAATGGCTGGAGGAGCTCTACTGCCCCAGCTGCGCCCAGAGCCGCTGGTGCCATGTGACCCGCCACGGCCCTCAGGAGCACGGGGTGCGCTGGGCTCCGCGCGACCTCTGGCAGCAGGTGGCCCACGTGGATG
>CAYGQY010000536.1:0-1665 GCA_964352195.1 uncultured bacterium | reverse complement strand
GGCGGGAGGCGGTGCTGATCTGGCGGCGGGCCGCCTTGCTGGCGATCAGCACCTTGTCGCCGCCGTAGCCGATCACGCTGTCGGTCAGCGCCTCCAGGGCCAGCAGGTTGAGGGTGCTGCCGCCGTTGTCGATCGTCTGGTCCTCTCCAGGTGCCAGGCGCTTGCTCAGCCCGTTGAAGGCCCGCGGATCAAAGGTGTCGTCGCCGTTGATGATCGCCGCCTCAAGCGTCAGGCGCATGGAGCGCACCTTCATCTCGGTCTGGGCGGCACGGGCCTCGGGGCCCTGCAGATCCACGATCGAGCGGTCCACATCCAGGTCGCCGCCGAAGAGGTGGACGAACTCGCTGTCGTTGTGGATCACGCCATAGCTCTGGCGGTAGCCCTCGTTCACCGCCCGGAAGCCCACGCGGGGGAGTTTCACCTCAGCGGGGAAGGAGAGGGAGCCGCCGATCAGGTTGCGGAACGGCAGGCGGCGCAGCAGCTCCCCTTCCGAGAAGGTCTTGAGCACGGCCAGGCGCTCAACCCGCTTCTCGTACTTGGCTGCCTCCAGCAGGGTGAGGCCCATGGTCACTCCCGGGGCCTGGCCCCAGACACTTCACCTCCTGTTGCCAGGTCCTGCAGGCGATCAGGTTCTGCGCCGCTCCGCCGAGGGGTGTCAGCTGATCACTCCACATCGGCCCGTTCCCCACGGCGAGCACCGTATCGAGAACAGTTCCCGTCACTGTCCACCGCGGCCATCCTGCGGATAGTGCAAGCGGTGGATGGTGGCGCTGATGCGTGAGCGGCTGCGGTACCTGCCTTCCGCGCTTGGCCGGTGCCACGGTGCTCGGTCGGCTTGGGGGATCGCCGCGATGGCGGCCCTGCTGATCGGCAGTGCCCCCAGCCGCGCCGAACCCTGGAAGGACTGCGCCTACAACAACCGGCCGATCCCCTGCCGCGACAGCCACAGCAGCGACGGCACCGTGCGGATCGTCTGGAAGGACGGCAAGGCGATGACCTACCGGCTGATCCAGGAAGGCTTCCCCCTCTCCACCCTGCGGGATTCCCTCGGTGGGGTCTGGGAGCGGCAGATCTTCGTCCAGGGCAATGCCGTGTTCACCAACAAGGCGAACGGCAATCAGATCTATGTGCCGTTGCGTCCAGAAACCAACCGGCCATGAAGGACCTCGACGCCTTCCTGCGTTGGAACTCCGGCCACCTGCTGGAGAACCGCACCCGCGGTGCCTATGCCGAATGGCTGGTCCACCGGGCGTTGGGCATTGATCCCGGTGAGCACCGCATCGAATGGGCGGATGTGGATGTCACCGATGGAGCGATCACCCTGGAGGTGAAGTCGGCGGCCTATGTGCAGTCGTGGCCGCAGGCTGGGCCCAGTGTGATCAGCTTCCCGATCGAGCAGCGGGTCGCCACCGCCTACGTCTTCTGCCTGCTGGCGGAGCAGGACCCCGAGCTGGTGGACCCGCAGGACCTCAGCCAGAGGCGGTTTTGGGTGGTACCCACCGCAAAGCTGCATGGAGGACGGAAATCGATCCGCCTGCAACCGCTGATCCGGGCATTTGGGCCAGGCATCAGCTACGGGGAGCTCCCGGCCTGCATCGAGGCCCTGCGCACTTGAAGCCTGCGGCCGTCCAGAGCCGCCGCCAACCCAGACCTTTCGTGCTAGTA
>CAYGQY010000535.1:0-1669 GCA_964352195.1 uncultured bacterium | reverse complement strand
CTATGGAGGTGGCCGCAGCCGGTACTGAAACCAAGTTGATGTCCGATCGTTCGCGCGAGTCGGGCCCGGAACCAAACCCCCATCCGATGCTCAACCCCGCCACTGGCGGGGTTTTTTGATGGCTCCCGAGCCCCGGTCGGTGGCGTCCGCCCGGGGACGAGGCTCAATCCTCCCCTTCGTCTTCACCCCCGACGGGCACCAGGCGGATCTGCTTGCGACCGATCTTCAGTTCAAACTCATCGCCGGGTTTGAGGTCCAACAGGGCGGTGTAGGCCTTGCCGACCAGCAGGTTGCCGTTGCCCTGAACCGTGGCGATGTAGCTCAGCTTGCGACCACCTTTCCCGGCGGGGTTCCCACCGCCTCCGGCGCCCAGGCTGACCCCTTTGGCCTCCAGCAGCGCTTCATAGAAGGCGGTGAAGTTGAGACGTTCGCTGCCGTCCTTCTTGGTGCTCACGTACCCGGCGGCACGCACCAGATCGGATTTACTCACATCGCCAAGCTCCTTGACCTTTGCCAGGAGATCCGAACCGGTCAACATGGGGGAAGTGGGAAAGTTCTCTCTCAACATACTGAACAATGAGAGTCTGTCGAGGCTTCGGCAATCACGAGTCTCCCGTTTCGAGATTCTCGCGGACTGCTCCACCCTGATCCCCCCCTGCCGGTGGCTGGTCGGTGGATCGCCCGCTCACCTTGCGTTGGCCTGATCCGACGAACCTGTGCCGAGGCATGCAACGCATCAGGCTAAAAACGGCTCTGTCCGCATCAGAGCTCTCGGCCAGATCATCGTTGACCAGAGAACACACGCAGGCCGGCTCCGAACAGAATCAAGACCAGCAATGGAGTCTCTCCCCAGTGTCCATACGGGCTGAGCCGGCTCAGCAACGTCAACGTGAAGGTGTCACTGACGGGCCGTGCCTCCGGCAAGCGCTGACGCACCCGTCCCTGGCCGTCGATCACCAGGCTCGGTCCGGTGTTGGCGGCGCTCACCAGCCAGCGGCCGTTCTCGATCGCCCGCAGCTGGGCCAGCGCGGCGAACTGCTGCCGCAGCAGGGACGGATAGGGATCCAAATTAGCGCTGGCAAGCAGCCACATCGCGCCGGAGCGGGTGGCCTCCCGCAGGGACCGGCCATCCGAGAGCTCGTAGCAGATCGCCACGGCCACGTCACCTTCCGGCCGCGGCAGCAGCCGGGAGGGCGCCCCGGGCTCCACCCCCCCGACCGCCGAGAGCCCTCCCCAGCGCCACAGCCTCGCCAGCGGCACCCATTCCCCCAGGGGGACCAGCCGCGACTTGTCGACCCAGCCGGAGGCCTCCACCCGGTCGGGTTCGATCCGGAGCACGGCACTGCGCAGCTCCTCGGCCTCGAGCCGGAAGCCGCCGCTGAGCACCTCCACCGCCTCGGCACTCGGGAACGGCTGACCGAGCACGAGGGTGCCCTCGGGCAGCAGCAGGGGGCCGCCCCCCCGCCGGGCCGCCTCCCGCCGGGCCGCCCGCAGCTGCTCCAGCAGTCGGCGCTGCTGGAGCGGTTGAAACTTCTCGCGGGTGGGGATGGCCGGTTGGTGCACCATCACCGTTAGCCGCTCGCCCCGGCCCGCCCCGGACGGATTGATCTGGCTCCAGCCCAGCAGGTGAAGCGAGCCCACCAGAGCGACGAACAGCACCAGCCAGGCC
>CAYGQY010000534.1:0-1677 GCA_964352195.1 uncultured bacterium | reverse complement strand
GCCGATCACCCCGGCCAGCTCCACCGCCGGGTGCTCGGCCAGGGCCTCCTCCACGTCCTGGGGGCAGATGTTGGAGCCATCGTGCACGATGATCTGCTTGCGCCGGCCGCAGAACCAGAGATTGCCGTCGCCCTCCAGGCGCATCTCATCGCCGCTGTCGAGCCAGCCGTCCTGAATGGTGTCGGCTGTGGCGTCGGGATTGGACCAGTAGCCCGTCATCACCGAGGGGGCCCGCAGCCACAGGCGGCCGGCCTCGCCGGGCATCACCTCCTGGCCCTCGGGGTTGCGGATCGAGCCGCTCAGCCCCGGGGAGAGCGGGCCCACCGAGCCGATCCGGCCGGCCTGCGAGGGCGGCACCAGGGTGGCGTAGGCGCACTCGGTGAGGCCGTAGCTCTCGTGGATGCAGAAGCCGGTGGCGGCCTGGAACTCCTGCTGCAGCTGGTGGGGCACCTTGTCGCCGCCGCTGATGCACAGCCGCACCGAGGCCAGATCCTGGCGCTGCAGTCCGCCATCGCGCACCAGGCCAAACAGGGGGGCGGGCAGCATCAGCAGCACCTCCGGCCGGTGGCGCCGCAGCAGGGTTTCCACGCTGGGGCTGTCGATGGTGTTGGCGATCACGGCCCCTGCCCCCGCCCCCAGGGCGCCCAGGCACAGGGCCGAGGCGGCCACATGGGCCAGGGAGCAGCCGGCCAGCACCTGCTCCCCCGGCCGCAGCTCCAGGGCCTGCGCCAGCGACGCCAGCAGCGCCCCGAGGCTGGCGCGGCTGTGGGTCACGCCCTTCGGTTTGGCGGTGCTGCCGGAGGTGAAATAGATCACGCAGGGGGCCTTACCTGGCAGCTCGGGCCAGGGAGCGTCACTGCCGGGACAGCGTTCGAGCAACGGCTGGAAACCGACCTGGTCGTCGATCTCAACCGTGCCCAGCGGCAGTCCGCCCGCCCGGGCGCTGGCCGCCACATCCGCCTGCCGCTCGCGGTGGAACACCAGGGCCGCCGCGCCGCTCACCGCCAGGGCATGGTCGATCTCGGCCGGCACATAGCGGTAGTTGAGCGGGGTGAGCACCAGGCCGCTGCGGAGCCCGGCCAGGTAGTGCACCACCAGCTCCACCCCATTGGGCACCAGCGAGGCCAGCCGGTCGCCGGGCCCCAGGCCCAGGGCCCGGTAGGCCCGCGCCAGATGCTCACTGGCCCGCTCCAGCTCGGTCCAGCTCAGGCTGCGGCGCAGATCCCGCAGGGCCGGCTCGTGGGGAGCCCGCGCCAACCCGTGCGCCAGGGGGTTGTCGATGGGGATTGGCCGTGTCAGCGCGGGGCCGTGGAAGGGCATGGGCTGGGCACCGGTGGCGCTTGGCGGAACCGCCCCCACTCTGACCCTCCCCGCTGCTGCGGCCGCCAGAGTGGAGCGTGGTTGCGCCCGCCGGCCATGGGCACCGACACCGTTCGTTTCCTGCTCCGGCCCTGCTGGCTGGGCTGGATCCTGCTGGCCGCCACCCCGCGGGGCCTCCTGGCGATCGCATTGGGCGATGAGCCCGAGTCGCTCGCCATGGAGCTGCGTCGGCACCATCCCGAGGCCGAGCTCGCCGGCGCCGATCCCCTGCTTGAGGCCTGGCTGGCCCAGGTTCTCGCCGCCGCTGACGCTCCCGCCTCCCCGGCGGAAGGGCGTGCCGCGCAGGTCCAGCGGCGG
>CAYGQY010000533.1:0-1680 GCA_964352195.1 uncultured bacterium | reverse complement strand
GTGATCGCCTTTGGATGCTCTCTGACCCCATCGCCCGGGGCTGATCCCGAAGCGGCCTCCACGCCCACCATCCCCCCGCTCAGCCCGGAGCAGCCGGATCCGGCGCCAGGGGCATCCGCAACGGCCGAGGCACCCGGGGCTCCCCGGTCCCTGACCCAATCGGAGCACCATGGTGCCCTGGACGAACCGGACGCCCTGAACGACGACCACGAGGACCACACTGCGGAACCTCCGGCGGAGGCCCAATCCGTGGCGGAACCCGAGGGTCCCTCCCCCACGGCGGCCGATCCGGGCCTGGAGCTGGGGGTGGCTCTGCCGACCGAGCTTGAGCTGGGCTTTCTGCCGGCCACGCCGGCCTCGTTCCAGGGGGACATCCGTCTGTGATCCACCCGGAGCCCGCCGGATGACGCCCAAGGCAGTGGTGGCCCGGCCGATGGGCACAATGGGGCGGTACGACACGCCTCGATGAACGCCCTGCTCCTTCTTCTGCGCAGCCTGGCCAATGGCCTCGGGGTGGCCTGGTGGGCGCGGGTGGAGACCCGCTCCCCCCACGTCATCTACTGGTTCGGGCCCTTTCTGCGGCGGCGGGAGCTGGAAGCGGCCCTGCCCGCCTTCCTCGACGATGTGGGCAGTGAGTCCCCGGGGGCCCTCGAGCACGAGCTGCTGCGCATCCGACGGGGCGAACCGCTCACCGAGGAGCTGGAGCCTGGCTGATAGCGTCGCCCGATCGGAGACAGGGGCTGATGGGGATCGCCGAGTGGCGTGAGCGGCTGGAGCGCGGAGAACTCTCGGCCCGGGAGCTCACCGATCTGCATCTCGCCCGGATTGACGCCGTCGATCCCACGGTGCATGCCTTCCTCGAGGTCACCGCCGATCGCGCCCGGGCCGACGCCGATCGCATCGACACCGCCCGCGCCGCCGGGGACACCCTGCCGCCCCTGGCCGGCATCCCCCTGGCGATCAAGGACAACCTCTGCACCCGGGGGATCCGCACCACCTGCTCCAGCCGGATGCTGGAGACCTTCGTGCCCCCCTACGAATCCACCGTCACCGAACGGCTGTGGCGGGCGGGTGGCGTCCTGATCGGCAAGACCAATCTCGACGAGTTCGCCATGGGCAGCTCCACCGAGACCTCCGCCTTTGGGCCCAGCCGCAACCCCTGGAATCCCGAGACGGTCCCGGGCGGCAGCTCCGGCGGCAGTGCGGCCGCCGTGGCCGCCGGCGAATGCGTCGCCGCCCTGGGCTCCGACACCGGCGGCTCCATCCGCCAGCCGGCCTCCTTCTGCGGCGTGGTGGGGCTCAAGCCCACCTACGGCCGCGTCAGCCGCTACGGGCTGGTGGCCTTCGCCAGCTCCCTCGATCAGGTGGGCCCCTTCAGCCGCAGCGTTGCCGATGCGGCGGAACTGCTGCAGGTGATCGCCGGCCCCGATCCCCGCGACTCCACCTGTCTGCGCCTGCCGGTGCCCGACTACCGCGCCGCGCTGCAGCAGCCGGTGGCGGGGCTGCGGGTGGGCATCGTGCGCGAGTGCCTGGAGGCCGAGGGCCTGGCCCCCGAGGTGAAAGCCTCGGTGCTGGCGGCCGCCGGCACGTTGGAACGGCTCGGCTGCGAGCTGGTGGAGGTGAGCTGCCCCCGCTTCAACGACGGCATCGCCACCTACTACGTGATCGCCCCCTCGGAGG
>CAYGQY010000532.1:0-1685 GCA_964352195.1 uncultured bacterium | reverse complement strand
GCCGGTGAGGATCCGGGTGTGGCAGGCAACCGGTGGGGTCACAGCTTGGCGGCCATGGGGGCGGGGAGCAGGCGCACCAGGAGCATGATCGGGGCCCACCACCAGGGGAGGTAGCGGATGCCGCGTCGCTCGGGCTGGCGCAGCAGGGTCCTGGCGATCGATGCCGGGCTGGCGCAGAGCAGGGCCGGCGCTTTCCCGACCGTCATCGGCGTGGCCATGAAGCCGGCCTTGAGGATCTGGATCGCGAACGGGGTGGAGCGGCAGCGCAGCAGCAGCCCTTCGCAGAAGATGGTGAGAGCGGCTTTGGCGGCTCCGTAGGGATAGTTGCTGGGTCGGCCGCGATCGGCGGCCACGGAGGAGAACACCCAGAGGCGTCCGGGGCGGAGGAGGCGTTCGGGGGTCGCGATCGCCATGAGCCACGGCAACAGCCCGCTGTAATTGGCGGCGGTGATCGCGAGGGCTTCCCGCGCGCTGATCCGGGCGTGCTCAGCATCGCCGAGGGAGCCGGCCGTGATCAGGTAGAGATCGAATTCCTCGGTGAGGATCGGTGCGGCGGCTGCTCCGGTGGCGTGGGCGAACAGCTCGACCGGCTCCAGGCTCACGTCGGCGTAGTGGTTCTGGCGCAGTTCGGCGGCGAAACAGGCGTTGGCCTCCCCATTCCTGGCCACCAGATGGAACCGGGTGCATCCCTGTCCGGCCAGGGCGCGGCAGAGGGCCACGGCCACGGCGCTGGTGCTGCCAAGCACGAAGGCGGAGCGGATCACGGGAACCAGCCGAGGCGATGGCCCACCCCTACCACGACGACCACGCCCAGCCAGCCCAGCAGGGTCAGCCGGATGCCGCTGTCACCGAGCAGGATCTCCTCGGGCCGTTCCGTGCTTCGAGCGGGGAAGCGGGCGGCGCGTCGCTCGGCTTCCTCCGGATCACTCAGCAGCTGATAGCGGAACACCCCCACCAGCACGAATGGCACCGTCAGGAGCATCCAGCTGGTGGGGGCTCCATTCAGGGTCGGGCCCGAACTCCAGAGGGCGTAGGCCATGAAGGCACTGCTCGAGACCAGGCCTTCCAGCCGCTGCAGGAGCGGCAGGGAGTACCGCTCCAGCACATGGCGGGTGATCCGGCCCCGATCGAGCGACACCCGCAGCTCGGCCTTGCGTTTCTCCACCGCCAGAAACAGGGCGAGCAGACCCACGCAGAGCAGGAACCAGGGGGAGCTGCCCAGACCGGTGGCGACCAGTCCGGCCAGGGCCCGCAGCAGGAAGCCCGAGGCGATGCAGAACAGGTCGAGCAGCGGTTGGCGTTTCAGGCCCAGGCAGTAGGCCAGCTGCACCAGGGCATAGAGCAGAACGACACCGGCCAGGGGCGTGCCAAGGCTGGCGGCGACGGCCAGGCTGGCGATGAACAGAATCGCGGCGGCGAGCAGGGCCAGCCCGGGGGCCAGGGCTCCGCTGGCCACCGGGCGATGGCATTTGCTGGGATGCAGTCGGTCGGACTCCCGATCGATCACATCATTCAGGAGATAGATGCAGCTGGAGACCAGGCAGAAACTCACCAACGCGATCGTTGAATTCAGCCAGATGCGGGGATCGCTCTGGAAGCTGAACAGCGCCGACGCATAGACGAGCAGGTTCTTCGGCCACTGTCGCGGCCTGCAGGTCTGGACGAGTGCGCGGATGGGATGGGGG
>CAYGQY010000531.1:0-1687 GCA_964352195.1 uncultured bacterium | reverse complement strand
GCCCACTCGATGCTGCTGCTGATCGACCCCACCTGCCCGGCGATCAACGATCTGATCGGCGGGCTCGACTACGCCTACCCCGACCTCGACAAGATCGGCGGCATCGCCGGCCCCCACAGCGCCGCCCATGGCTCCCTGCTGGTGGATGGGCGGGTGACGACGGGAGCTGTGGGGTGTCTGATCGGTGGCAGCTGGCGGCTCGATCCCCTGGTGGCCCAGGGCTGTCGTCCGATCGGACCGGTGTTTGAAATCGAGCGGGCCGAGCGCAATGTGGTGCTGCAGCTCAGCCGCGGCGACGAGCGCAACACTCCGGTCAACTGCCTGCAGACCATCCTCCAGAGCCTCGATCCGTCCGAACGGGACCTGGTGCGTCACTCCCTCTTCCTCGGCGTGGCCCGCAGCAGTTTCAGCCTGGCCGACGCGGCGGCCGCGGGCGGTTCCACCGCCTTCCTGGTGCGCAATCTGATCGGGGTCGATCCCCGCAACGGCGCCGTGGCGGTGGCCGAACGGCTGCGGGTCGGTCAGCAGGTGCAGTTTCAGCTGCGGGACGCGGCCGCCTCCAGGCAGGAGCTGCGCCAGTTGCTCAACGGCCAGGCCTCCCGGTCCCCCGCTCCGCTGGCGGCCCTGCTGTTCGCCTGCCTGGGTCGGGGGCAGGGCCTCTACGGGGAGCCGGACGGCGATGTGAGCCTCTGCCAGGAGCGGTTTCCCGACCTGCCGATCGGTGGGGCCTTCTGCAACGGTGAGATCGGTCCGGTGGGCGGCACCACCCATCTGCACGGCTACACGGCCAGCTGGGGCTTCCTGGTTCCGGAGGGCTGAGCCGTGGTGCGTCAGCACGTCAATCCGCTCAGTCGCCTCCACCAGCAGCCCCACCCCCTGCCGGGGCTCTGCGAACTGTTCGATCGGCCCGAGCAGCCGCTGCACCTCGACATCGGCAGCGCCCGCGGCCGGTTTCTGCTGGCCATGGCCCCGTTGCATCCCGACTGGAACTTCCTGGGCCTTGAGATCCGCCGCCCCCTGGTCGAGGCGGCCGAACGGGACCGCGGGGCCCTCGCGGACGCCCGGCTCCGGTTCCTGTACGGGAACGCCAACGTCAGCCTGCCGAGCTGGTTGCAGGCCCTGCCCGCCGGACGGCTGCAGCGGGTGACGATCCAGTTCCCCGACCCCTGGTTCAAGCTGCGGCATCACAAGCGCCGGGTGCTGCAGCCGGCGCTGCTGCGGGCCCTGGCCGGGGCGCTGGCGGAGGGGGGGGAGCTCTTCCTGCAGAGCGACGTGGTGGCGGTGATCGATCCGATGGTGCAGCTCATCGAGGCCAACGGCTGCTTCACGCGGCCCGAGGGCGACGGGCGGCCCTGGCTGGCCGCCAATCCGCTGCCGGTGCCCACCGAACGGGAACGGCAGGTGCAGGAGCTGAACCGGCCCGTCTTCCGGGTGCTCTACCGCCGCCAAGGTTCCAAGCCTCCGGCAGCCGGCCCTCGGGGTGCGGTGCTGGAGCGATCGGAGCAGCGCCTCCATAATCCCTCGGTCATCCCTGCCCGGGTCGTCGGATCGGCCCGGGCCGCCGGGGTTCCCGAAGGCACCTGAATGCACTCCCTTGCCCCCGAGGCCAGCCTGAGCCCCGCGGACCCCCCTGCCGGGGTGCTCAGGGCCCAGATCAGCCAGAGCAACCCACAGGCGGCGATCAGCA
>CAYGQY010000530.1:0-1687 GCA_964352195.1 uncultured bacterium | reverse complement strand
GCCGGGCGGATGGGGTGCTGGCCTATCACCTGGCCACCGCCATCGATGACCTGACCCTCGGCATCGGCACGGTGGTGCGGGGGGCCGATCTGTGGCGCTCCACCGCGCCCCAGGTGGCGGTGATGCAGCTGCTGGGGGGCACACCGCCCCGCGGCTGGCACGTGCCGCTCTGGCGGCAGCCCGGAGGCGAACGGCTGGCCAAGCGGGAGGGCAGCGCCGGTCTGGCTGGGCTGCGGCAGCAGGGGCTCGACGCCGCCGCGGTGATCGGTCGGCTGGCGGCCAGCCTGAACCTGGTGCCGGCCGGCAGCCGCCTGAGTGCCGAGGAGCTCGCCCAGGAGCTGAGCCTGGAGGGTCTGCAGCGGTGCCTGCGGGCCCAGTCTTAAGGAAGCTTTCGGGATCAAAGGGCCCTTAACCACCCACACTGATGGAACGCCCGGACTTGTCAGCGTCATATGTCCCGATCCACACCCATCCCGGCGGCCGCTCCGGTGCCGGAGGGTCCGACCCTGTCGAGGAGCCCCGTGCCCAGGCAGGCGCTCACCAGCCTGGGAGGGGCGAACCCCGACGGTCCCTTGGTGCTCACCCTGCCGCCCGTTCAGCCCACTCCGGCCTCGATGGCCGCCACACGCACCTGCTTCCACTGCGGCGGCAGCGGCGTGCTGCGGCTGGGCGGCCACCGGTTCAGGACCTGCCTGGAATGCCTCGGACAGGGGGAACTGCCGGATCGGCTGTCGGCGGGCTTCACCGCCTCATGACTTTCTTCTGCCGCCAGATGAAGAACGCGGCCGTGGCCACCACCACACCGAGCGGGATGGCGGTGAGCAGCAGCAGGATGACGGCGCCCCAGTCGGTGTACATGGCTGCTCGGAAGAACCCGTCCCATCCTCTCAGCCGGCGCCCCAGGTCGGCACCGGTCTGCGGATTTGGCCTGGTGGCGGTGCTGCTGCTGGCGGTTCCGCTGCTTCCGCTCGCCGGCCGGGCCCAGGTGCGCTTCCAGGATTGCGAGCCCGCCGCCGGTGGGGGCGTCACCTGCGACACCGAGCCCGAAGGCAACACCCTGCTGCAGGACCAGGCCGCCCGGTTCGGCCTGTTCGATGCCGCCAGCCCCGGCTGGGAGGAATTCGATCCCTACGCCGAGGACGAACCCTTCTTTGGCGACGGCTGAGGCCGGGTCCGCTCCGGGCTAGCAGATGCGGGGGAGCTGATCACCGCGCCCGAGTTCCAGGGGTCGGAGCCCCCCGAAGGCGCTCTCCAGTTCCGGCTCACGGCCCCCCACCTGCCCGATGATCGCCGCGCTGGGCTGGAAGCTCCGCAGCAGATCCAGGGCGTCGGCGGCCTGGGCCTCCGGCAGGATCAGCACGAAACGCCCCTCGTTGGCCATGGCCAGGGGGTCGAGCCCGAGCAGGTCGCAGGCGCTCTGCACCGCCGCGGCGATCGGCACCGCCGCCTCCCGCACGCGCATCCCCAGCCCGGCGCCCCGGCTGAGTTCGTGCAGGGCGCTGGCCAGGCCGCCCCGGGTGAGATCCCGCAGGGCGTGGGGCCGCAGACCCGCGGCGAGCAGCGCCTGCACCGGCGCCTGCAGCGGGGCCAGATCGCTCTCCAGCGCCGTGCTGAAGCCCAGCTCCTGCCGCGCCGCCAGGATCGCCACCCCGTGCCGGCCCAGATCTCCGCTCACCAGGATCGCGTC
>CAYGQY010000529.1:0-1693 GCA_964352195.1 uncultured bacterium | reverse complement strand
CCCAGTGGAAGCTGCTGTTCACCGTGCTGGCCATCCTCAGCATGGTGCTGGGCAACGTGGTGGCCCTGGCCCAGACCTCCATGAAGCGGATGCTGGCCTACAGCTCGATCGGTCAGGCGGGCTTCGTGATGATCGGCCTGGTCTGCGGCACCGAGGACGGCTTCGCTGCCATGGTGCTCTACATGGCGGCCTACCTGTTCATGAATCTGGGCGCCTTCGCCTGCATCATCCTGTTCTCGCTGCGCACCGGCAGCGATCGCATTTCCGACTACGCCGGCCTGTACCAGAAGGATCCCCTCATCACCCTGGGCCTGAGCCTCTGCCTGCTCTCCCTGGGCGGCATCCCCCCGATGCTGGGCTTCTTCGGGAAGATCTACCTGTTCTTCGCCGGCTGGGCCGATCAGCAGTACCTGTTGGTGGTGGTGGGCCTGATCACCTCGGTGGTGTCGATCTACTACTACATCTCTGTGATCAAGATGATGGTGGTGAAGGAGCCCCAGGAAGCCTCCGACGTGGTCAAGTCCTATCCCGCCATCAGCTGGAACCTGGCCGGGATGCAGCCGCTGCGGGCCGCCCTGGTGGGCTGTGTGCTGGTCACGGCCATCGGTGGGGTGCTCTCCAATCCCCTGTTCACCTGGGCCAACGGGGCCGTCAGCGGCACCCCCATGCTCCAGCACGCGATCGCCGCGTCCGCGTCCGCCGCCGCGGCCCTGGGATGATCACGCTTCCGCGCCCCGGCCTGGAGTCCTTGCCCGATCCGGCTCCCGCCTTCGAGGGTCCCGTCGCCTGCCTGGAGCACGTCAGCAAGATCTACGGGGAGGGAGACACCGAGGTGCGCGCCCTCGACAACCTCTCCCTCACCGTTCAGCCGGGTGATTATCTCGCCGTGATGGGCACCTCCGGGTCCGGCAAGAGCACGGCGATGAACATCCTGGGCTGTCTGGACCGCCCCAGCAGCGGCAGCTACCGGCTACGGGGCACGCCGGTCGAGCAGCTCGATGACGATCAGCTGGCCGATCTGCGCAACCGCAGCCTCGGCTTCGTCTTCCAGCAGTTCCACCTGCTGCCCCAGATGAGCGCGCTCGAGAACGTGATGCTGCCGATGGTCTATGCGGGGGTGGGGGCGGGCCGACGCCGCGAGCAGGCCCGGGCGGCCCTCGAGCGAGTGGGTCTGGCCAATCGGCTGGGTAACAAACCCAATGAGCTCTCCGGAGGCCAGCAGCAACGGGTGGCCATTGCCCGCGCCATCATCAATCACCCGGCCCTGCTCCTCGCCGACGAGCCCACCGGCGCCCTCGATTCACGCACCACCCAGGAGGTGCTGGCGATCTTCGATGACCTGCACGCCCAGGGCATGACCGTGGTGATGGTCACCCATGAGGACGAAGTGGCGGCCCGTGCTGAACGGGTGGTGCACTTCCGCGATGGTCACATCGACGCCTGAGCGCCCTCGGTCCTGCGGCTGTCCGGATTCAGCCCGCGCTGGGGGGGCGCTCAAGGGACTGGAGCAGCTGGCCCATCAGCAGAGCGATGGCATCCTGCCCGCCGGTCAGCTGGCTGCCTGGATCGAGCTGGCCCGGATCCACTGCCACCCAGCCGCCGGCCTCGGGTAGCCGCAGCTCGAAGTGCAGGTGGGGACCCGTGCTCAGACCCGTGCTGCCGACCCGCCCCACCACCACGCCCTGATTCACCC
>CAYGQY010000528.1:0-1694 GCA_964352195.1 uncultured bacterium | reverse complement strand
GCATCTCGTTGCGGGCTTTGGTGTAGGCGTCGTACTTCTGCACGCTCACCTGATCGATGGGCGAGAGCTTCCACTGCTTGAGAGGATCCTTGCGGCGATCGTCGAAACGCAGTTTCTGGCGCGCCTGTGACACGGTGAACCACATCTTGAACAGCAGGATTCCACTGCTCACGAGCGACTGCTCGAAGCCAGGCACCTGGCGGAGAAACAGGGCATGCTCCTGGGGTGTGCAGAAGCCCATCACCTTCTCGACGCCGGCCCGGTTGTACCACGACCGGTCGAACATCGTGATTTCGCCGGCCGCTGGCAGGTGCGGGACGTAGCGCTGGAAGTACCACTGGGTCACCTCGGCATCGTTGGGCCTTGGCAGCGCCACATGGTCATTGCCGCGAGGGTTCAGATGTTGGCGGAAGCGCTTGATCGATCCACCCTTGCCCGCCGCATCGCGACCTTCGAACAGGATGACGACGCGCTGTCCGACAGACTTGGTGTGACGCTGCGCCTTGAGCAGCTCGATCTGGAGCGCTTCGAGGTCTCGTTTGTAGTGCTTCTTGTCTATCGGCTCGTCGTAGGGACGATCGTTCTGCATCTCCTCGATCGACTCAACGGGCGATGGGCGTTGCTTTTTGCTCATGAGAGTTGCGATCTTCGCTCGAACATGAACTCCTACTCGAGAGTGGTGTTGAGGTTCTTCTCACTGGGATCTGAGTTATTCATCGTGCAACACCTCTTGAGCGAATATCATTGCCTTGGCTCCCGAATGATGATGGCTGGAGGGCGAGCCACCGCCCAACCTGGCTGGGAGGCTAGCCAAGCGGTTGAATCCAGGTGATGATGTTCGCTGGGGCAGGAGTTCCAACTTCAACGGCGCATCGAATAATCCTCAGTCGCGCATCCGATCTGGGTCAGCTGAGGCCACACCAGCCGTCAGCAATTGTTCAGCTAGGCTGTTGGGGTCGGCAATGGCATCGACGCCCGGCCCGGCACTGCCCAGTAGCTGGGGATGGGTGGAGAGATCCTCGAGCAGCTGGGCCAGGAACGCCTGATGGTCACACACCATCAAAGGGTCCATGCGTCCGCGGCGCCCCCCGATGCACCAGCTGAGTCCACCGGCTGAATTGCTGATCAGCACGGCCGGCTGTTGGGGGAATGTGTGATGCACCTGCACCGGATCAGTGCTCTCGAAGAAGTCCTCAGCCTCCTCGCTGGTGCAACGGATGAGCTGAGCGGCCTGAGCCAGCGGCAGGACACGACGCAGCACCTCGGCGCTGGGGGGGGAGTTCGGCGGCAGTCCCCAGCGTTGCGGTTGCCAGTCAACATTGAGAGCCACCAAGGTGCCACTGGGTGCGGTACGTTCCAGGATCATGCGGAGGACCTGCTTGTCTTGACCATCGATCACGGCATTGCTGGAGACCAACAACCAGAAGGACTCCTTGATCTCAGGCAGCAGGGCCTCGGTGACGGCAGCCGGGCTGTTGGGCGTGGAGCCTTCGTGCAGCGCCTGGGGGAGATCGAACACCCGGGTGTGTCGATCCGCCTGGGGCGTGGAGGTGTTAGTGGAAGTCATCGTGATGGGAAGTGAAGGGCAGCAGGTGAGGGGTTGGGCGGGGGACCCCAACGCCCGCCATTAGCTCTGCTTGCTCACGAACTCGTGGAAACGCCCGGCCAGCTCCTGGAAGACGGTGTCACTCTGC
>CAYGQY010000527.1:0-1697 GCA_964352195.1 uncultured bacterium | reverse complement strand
GACCTGCATCAGCCCCGCCAGCTCTTGCTGCTGTCGGGGGATCTGGGGGCCGGCAAGACCTGCCTGGTCCAGGGTCTGGCCCGGGGCCTCGGGATCGGGGAGCCGATCACCAGCCCCACCTTCGCCCTGGCCCAGCACTACAGCGGGCGGCGAGGCGGACGCCCCACCCATCTGGTCCACCTGGATCTCTACCGACTGGACCAGGCGCCGTCCGCCGATGAGCTGTTCGCCCAGGAGGAGGAAGAGGCCGCAGCGCTCGGCGCGGTGCTTGCGGTGGAATGGCCCTGCCGCCTCCGTGTCCCGCCGGCTCCCGCCTGGAGGCTGGAGCTGCTCCCCGCCGGCACCGGCCGGCTCGCCCTGCTTCAGCGGCCCGAGCCCTGAGCGGGCTCGCCGGCCCTGCTCAGGAAGGTCAGAACCCGGGCATCCTCAGGCTGGGGATCGATCGCGCCAGCGCCCTGGCACACCAGCGCGCCACAGGCGCTGGCATAGGCCAGGGCCGCCTCCACCCGCTGCGGGGAGGCGTTCTGGAGCAGCTCGGGCTCCCGGCAGAGCCGGTGCAGCAATCCGGCCAGGAAGGCGTCACCGGCCCCGGTGCTGTCCACCACCGTCACAGGGAAGGCCGCCCGGCTGCCGCCCTGGCCCCCCAGCCCCCAGGAGCACAGCCCGCCCCCGTCGGTGACCACCACGGCGGGTCCCTGGGGCAGGGACCGGCTGATCGCCGCGGGATCCCTGCAGCCGGCGATCCAGTCGGCCTCCTCGGCGGCGAGCTTGAGCAGGGCCGCCCGGCCCAGCAACGGCCGGATCCGCTCCAGCGCCGCCTCCGGTGTCAGGTTCCAGAAGGTGGGCCGCCAGTTCACATCCAGCGCCAGCGGAACGCCCCGGGCGCTGGCGGCGTCCACCGTCCGCCACAGGGCGGCGGCGGACGCGGGGCTGGCCAGGGGCAGGGTCCCCGCCAGCAGCCAGCGGGCCTCCTCCAGCAGCGGCGTCAGGGCCAGCGCCAGGACGTCGGCCTCGATCGCCTGATCGGCGAAGCCTTCCCCGGCCTCGCCGGCGAAGCCGCCGAAGCTGCGATCGCCTCCGGCATCCCGGCGGACCAGCACGGTGCGGCTGGGCCGCCGCGGATCGCGCTGCAGGGCGCTGGTGTCCACCCCCCGCCGGCGAAGGAGGGCGGTGAAGGCGGCGCCGATGGCATCCTCCCCGAGCCGGCCGAGCAGGGCCGAAGGGGTGCCGAGCCGGGCCAGGGCACAGGCCACGTTGGTCGGAGCTCCCCCGAGGTGGTCCTCGATCGGCTGGTCGATGGCGGGGTCACCGCCGGGGGGACCGAGCCGGTCGATGAGGGCTTCACCGAAACACAGCACCCACGGAGACGTGGCAGGCATTCAGGGCGCGGACCGACTCCTCCCACCATGGCCTGGGCCGAGCGGACGGCCAAGCCGCTCCCGCAGCGCCGCGATGATGCGGGCGTTGGCGGCGGGGAAGGGGTAGGCATCGAGGGCCTCGGGATCCACCCAGCGCACCCGCTGGCTGGCCAGCGGCCGGGGCTGGCCCGATCGCCAGCGACAGAGATGGACGATGAAGCGCAGACGCTTGTGGCTGTACGCGTGCTCGAGGCGGAGCAACTCCTCGCCCACCTCCACCTCGATGGCCAGTTCCTCTCGCAGTTCGCGGGCGATGGTGGCCGTAATCGGCTCCCCGGG
>CAYGQY010000526.1:0-1698 GCA_964352195.1 uncultured bacterium | reverse complement strand
GCATTGGGGTGTACGGGTGGACACGGTCTTGAGCCGGTGATTCGGCATAGGGTGGCTAGCCCCATAAGCCATGGATGGCCGCCTGTATCCCGGAAGCTCCTTTCTGGATCGCTGCCAACGGTTGAAAGCGGCCTGGTCGCTTGCTCTACGCCACTCCCGGAGATCCCTGTCCTCATGCGTACGGTTACACTCCACGCCTTCAACTGGACGTATCAGGACATCATTGACAACCTGGACTCCATTGCAGAGGTTGGCTACGGCGCCATTCTGATCCCGCCGCCGCTGTATTCCGACCCGAACGGTGATGCCTGGTGGCAGCGCTACCAGCCGAAGGATTACCGCATCCTGCTCTCCCATCTCGGCGGCAAGCCGGAGCTGGAGCGGCTGATCGCCGCCTGTCATGCCAGCCATCCACCGATCCGGGTGTACGCCGATCTGGTGATCAACCATATGGCCAACGAAGCCCGCGACGACCGGGTGAACTTCCCTGGCGCGGCGGAGCTGGAGCGCTACCGCCAGGATCCGGAGACCTATGAGCGAAACCGGCTGTACGGCAATCTCGGTGAAGGCCTGTTCTCGCCGTGGGACTTCAACCAGGCGGGGGAAATCGAAGGCCATGAGTGGAGCGATCGTGGCGCCGTGCAGTTTCAGAACCTGTCCGGCCTGCCCGACCTGCAGGATTCTCCCTGGGTGCTGGAGCAGCAGCATCAGATGGTGAATGCACTGGTGGCGATGGGATTCGATGGTTTCCGCGTGGATGCCATCAAGCACATCACCGAGAGGATGGTGGACAACCTGGCCGACAGGCCCGCTGTGAGGAACAAGTTCTGGTTCGGCGAAGTGCTCACTGGTGGCGATCACGATGAGCAGGTGTTTCTGTGGCCCTTCCTGCAGGAAACCTGGATGTCTGCCTATGACTTCCCCCTGTTCACCACGATCCGGGAAGCCTTCGGTTTCGGGGGGTCGATGCGAAGCCTGGTGGACCCAGCGGCTGATGGCAACGCCCTGCCTTGGCACCGTGCCGTGACGTTTGTCGTGACCCACGACATCCCCCACAACGATGGCTTCCGTTACGCCATCCTCGATTCCCAGGATGAGCATCTGGCCTATGCCTATGTGCTGGGCCGCGATGGGGGCGTGCCGCTGATTTACTCCGATCACAATGAATCCCCCTACGCGGTGGATCGCGACCGCTGGCTTGATGTCTACAAGCGCGCTGACCTTGCGGCCATGGTGCAGTTCCACAATGCCGTGCACGGTGAAGCGATGGCCTTGCTCTATGCGAGCGACGTGCTGCTGATCTTCCGGCGCGGTGAGCGAGGGATTGTGGCGATCAACAAAAGTGCCACGGAGCAGTGGGCGGAGTTCAGCACCTGGGGCCTGAGCAACCCGGGGCAGTACAGGGATCTGATCCATGGGCACGCCATGAACCTGTCCGGCGATCGTCTCAGCCTGTTTCTGCCGCCACGCACGGCACAGATGTGGCTGACCACCGGGTAGGGCCACCCGATCAATCCGTCTGCGCCGCCCCACTCCAGGCGATGCCGGCCAGCTCCGCCAGGGGCCGCTGCCAGCTGGCCAGGTCGTTGCGGTTCATGCGGTTCAGGTGGTCGTGGCCGCAGGCCCGCGCCATCACCTGCATCAGCGCCACCGTCGCCCGCAAGAAGCGATCCAACCGCTGGGCGGCAGGTTCCACCT
>CAYGQY010000525.1:0-1701 GCA_964352195.1 uncultured bacterium | reverse complement strand
CCGCTGGTGGCCACCAGCGGTTCGGCCAGGATCTGCAGCAGGAGCAGATGCAGGGGGGTGGAGGGCAGCATCACCCCCAGCCAGGGGTTGTCGGGGGCGACCGCCCCACAGACCGCGTCGGGCCCTGGCGGGCCGGATCGGCGGCGCAGCAGCACGATCGGTGCCGCCGCCGACTCGAGCAGTGCCGCCTCCTGGTCGTTGAGCCGGCAGTGGCGCCGCACCCAGGGCAGGTCGGGGGCCATCACCGCCAGGGGTTTGTCGGGCCGCCCCTTGCGCCGGCGCAGGGCGGCCACCGCGTTCTGGGAGCGGGCCCGCACCAGCAACTGAAAGCCGCCAAGACCCTTGAGCGCCACGATCCGGTCCGCCCGCAGGCAGGCCGCGGCCGCCCGCAGGCAGGGGCTGGGCTGGCCATGGCCGGGCCGGCGGGGGTCGGTGAGCCGCTCCTCCGCGGCGCCCCACCAGCTCAGCTGCGGACCGCAGAGCGGGCAGGCGACCGTCTGGGCGTGGCAGCGGCGATCGTCGGGATCGTCGTACTCGGCCTGGCACTGCGGGCAGAGGGGGAAGGGGGCCAGGCTGGTGTGATGCCGCTCGAAGGGCAGGGCCCGCAGCACGCTGTAGCGGGGGCCGCAGTCGACACAACTGGTGAAGGCATAGCCGCCGCGGCGCCCGGCCGGGTCCAGGAGTTCGGCCCGGCAGGCCCGGCAGGGGGCCAGGTCCGGCTGGATCAGGGCCGTGGCTGCCCCCGGGCCAGCCAGGCCCGTTCCGGTGTCCTCGGACTCCCCGCTGAGGATCGTGAAGCCCGTGAGCGAGGGATCGCTCTTGAGCCACTCCCGCGCGATCCGATCGATGCGGCCCCGGGGCGGGGGCTGCCGCTGCAGCCGCTCCAGGAGGGTCTCGAGCCCGGCGAGGTCCCCCTGCAGGTCGAGCCGAACGCCGGTGGCGGTGTTGCGGATCCTGCCCGAGAGGGCCAGCTCGCGGGCCAGCCGCCCCACCAGCGGCCGGAAGCCCACCCCCTGCACCAGCCCTTCGATCTCGAGCCGCAGGCGGCGGATCACACCGGCGCCCCCCGGCGCTGGTGGTTCAGCCAGTGCAGCAGGGGCTCCATGCCGGCGCCGGTGCGGGCCGAGAGCTCGAAGATCCGCGCCTGGGGGGCCACCCCGGCCAGGTTCGCCAGCGCCTGGGGGCGATCGACGCCCACGGCAGCGGCCAGGTCCACCTTGTTGAGCACCACCCCATCGGCCGACTGGAACAGGGCCGGGTACTTGAGAGGCTTGTCCTCCCCTTCGGTGACCGAGAGCAGGACCAGTCGCCGCCGCTCGCCCAGATCGAAGGCAGTGGGGCAGACCAGGTTGCCCACGTTCTCGATCAGCAGCAGCTCCAGGCCGGCGCTGTCGAGCTGGGCGAAGGCCCGCTCCACCAGCGAGGCGTCCAGGTGGCAGAGGTCGCCGGTCTGGATCTGAATGGCGCGGGCGCCGGCGGCGCGCAGGCGGCGGGCGTCGTTGTCGGTGGCCAGATCCCCCACGATCACCCCCACCGGGCCATGGGGCCACTGGCGGGCGAGGCGCTCCAGCAGGGCGGTTTTACCGGCGCCGGGAGCGGAGAGCACGTTCACCGCCAGCAGGCCGGCGGCGGCGAACCGATGGCGGTTGTGGGCGGCGATGGTGTCGTTGCGGCGGAGGAGGCTCCGGTGCAGCTCAAGGC
>CAYGQY010000524.1:0-1705 GCA_964352195.1 uncultured bacterium | reverse complement strand
GCAAGGCCGTGCCGGTGACCCCGGCGGTGCTGCGCCAGGTGGAGCACCGCCGGGCCAAGGAGGCCGAGCGCCAGGCGGCCCTGAAGGCCCAGGCCGAAGCCTTCCGCACCGCCCTGGTCACGATCGGCCGTTTCACGGTCAAGAAGCAGACCGGCGGCGACGACGTGCTGTTCGGCACCGTCACCAACGGTGACGTGGCCGAGGCGATCGAAGCGGCCACCAAGCAGGAGCTCGACCGCCGTGACATCCTCGTGCCCGAGATCCACCGCACGGGCGCCTACAAGGTGCAGGTCAAACTGCACCCCGAGGTGGTGGCGGAGATCAATCTGGAAGTGGTGAGCCACTGAGGCTCCGGCAGCCCTTCGGCTGACGCCATCGCCACCGGCGCCCCGGAGTTCGGCCCCTAATCTGGGCCGATGGTCAGCCTTCCCCTTCCGGCGCCCGAGGAGTCCACACCTGAGTCAGGGCCTGGACTGGTCCCGGTGACCCGGCGGCGCGGCCAGGGCCAGGAGGAGGCCCGCTTCGAGGCGCTCCCCGACCAGGTGCCCCCCCAGAACCTGGAGGCGGAGGAGGCGGTGCTGGGTGGCATCCTGCTCGACCCCGACGCTCTTGGGCGGATCGCCGATCTGCTGCGGCCCGAGGCCTTCTACCTCGGCGCCCACCGCGAGATCTACCGCACCGCCCTGATGCTGCACAGCCAGGGCAAACCCACCGACCTCACCGCCATGGCCGCCTGGCTGGCCGACACGGGTCAGCTGGAGAAGGTGGGCGGCAGCAACCGGCTGGTGGAGCTGGTGGAGCGCACCCTCAGCACCGCCTCGATCGACCAGGTGGCCCGCCTGGTCATGGACAAGTACCTGCGGCGGCAGCTGATCCGCTCGGGCAACGAGGTGATCCGGCTCGGCTTCGATCAGTCCAAGCCGATGGACCAGGTGCTCGATGAGGCCGAGCAGCAGATCTTCGCGATCAGCCAGGAGAAACCCTCGATCGGCCTGACCCCCACCGCCGAGATCCTCACCAGCACGTTCAATGAGATCGAGAGCCGCTCCCTCGGCACCTCGGTGGCGGGGATTCCGGTCAACTTCTACGACCTCGACGCCATCACCCAGGGGCTGCAGCGGAGTGACCTGATCATCGTGGCCGGCCGGCCGGCGATGGGCAAGACCTCGATCGTGCTCAACATCGCCAAGAACGTGGCCCAGATCCACCAGCTGCCGGTCTGCGTGTTCTCCCTGGAGATGAGCAAGGAGCAGCTCACCTACCGGCTGCTCTCAATGGAGGTGGGCATCGAAAGCGGCCGCCTGCGCACCGGCCGGCTGCAGCAGGAGGAGTGGCCGCTGCTGGGCCAGGGCATCAACACCCTGGGCCAGCTGCCGTTGTTCATTGATGACAAGCCCAACGCCGGGGTGCTGGAGATGCGCTCCCTCTGTCGCCGGCTGATGGCCGAGCAGGGCAAGGAACTGGGGCTGATCGTGATCGATTACCTGCAGCTGATGGAGGGCTCCACCCCCGACAACCGGGTGCAGGAGCTCTCCCGCATCACCCGGGGCCTCAAGGGCATGGCCCGGGAGCTGAACGTGCCGGTGATCGCCCTCTCCCAGCTCAGCCGCGGCGTGGAGAGTCGCACCAACAAGCGGCCGATGCTCAGCGACCTGCGCGAATCGGGCTCGATCGAGCAGGACGCCGACCTGGTGCTGATGATCTA
>CAYGQY010000523.1:0-1706 GCA_964352195.1 uncultured bacterium | reverse complement strand
GCCGGCTCGCTCAGCAGCCGGAAGAACCGGCTGAACTCCTCGAGCAGCTCCGGGCTGGGTCGGGCAGTGAGGGCGACGGAATCCACGGCGGCGCGAAACGTTAGCGTGATTATGTCGGAAGGAGGCCGATGGCGCCGAGCCGATGCCGGCCCGCCGCCCAGCCGTGGCTTGGACTTGTCAATATGGGACTATGCTCATAGGTGACTATGTCACGCTGCCCCCGGGGCGGGGGCAAGGGCCCATGACCACCACCCCAGCCACCACGCCACCCGCCGTCCCGGCCCCGATGACGGGGCTTCGCCTCAATCCGCGGGCCCTGGAGCAGCAGCGCCTGCAGGGCTCCGTCGCCATCGTCGATGTGCGGGAACCGATCGAGTTCGCCACCGGTCACATCCCGGGCAGCCGCAACCTGCCGCTGGCCAGCCTCGCCGGGGCCGACCTGCCCCCGGGGCCGATCGTGCTGGTCTGCAACAGCGGCAACCGCAGCCAGCGCGCGCTGGCCCAGCTGCGGCGGCGGGGCCACAGTCAGGGAGTGGCCGATTTGGACGGGGGCCTGATGGCCTGGGAGCAGCTCTCCCTGCCGCTCGAGCGCAGCCCGTCAGCCCCCCTGCCGCTGATGCGCCAGGTGCAGATCGCGGCGGGGAGCCTGGTGCTGCTTGGGGTGGTGCTCAGCCAGACGGTGGCGATCGGCTGGATCTGGCTGAGCGGCGCCGTCGGGGCCGGGCTGGTCGTGGCCGGCATCACCGGCTTCTGCGGCATGGCCCGGCTGCTGGCGGCCATGCCCTGGAACCGGCTGCGGCCGTGAGCCGCCCGCAGGACGGTCCCCCGCTTGAGAGATCAGCGGGGGGGCTCCGCCGCCAGCGCGTCGAGCTGCTCCTGCATCTCACCGGCCACGCGCCGGTAGCAGGCCTGCACGTAGGCGGGGTCTCGGCTGGCCCGGTAGCCGCTCCGCTCGAACCGGATCGGCCGGCAGACCCGGGTGTGGATCCGCACCGGCAGGGGCAGATTGGGCAGGGGACCCATCGCCACCCCCCAGGGCAGACCCAGATAGAGCGGGAACACCTCCGGATCGATGCCCAACAGCCAGGGGAGACCTCCCCGGTGGACCTCGCTCATGGCCCCATAGCAGTCCCCCAGCACCAGCAGGGTGTCATGGGCGCCCCAGGAGATCAGGGGGATGATCGGCAGCCCGTGCCACAAGGCCAGCCTCAGGAAGCCCGTCCGGCCGCCGAGCTGAATCCGGCCCCGCAGCCGATGGGGCCGGAAGGCATCCTGGCCGCCGCCGGGATACACCAGCAGGCTGTGTCCCTGGCCGAGCACCGAGAGGGCGTTGCGGGGGTAGGAGGGGATCGCCCCCACCCGGGCGGCGAGTGCGGCGGCGGCGGGCCAGGCCCGCCACACCTTGGGGTGGGTGAGCCCGTAGACCTGGCGTTCGTAGCCGACGCGCCGGAACCAGTCGACCAGGAACATCGGCAGATCCGGCGCGGCCAGCCCGCCGTTGTGGGATCCCACCAGCAGCATCTGTCCTTCGGCCGGCACGTGCTCCCAGCCACTGGTGCGCACCCGGAAGTAGTGGCGGTAGAGCCATTCCCAGGCGGGCATCATCTGACGGATCAGCTCCGGATCCCGCCGGGCTTCGGGGCCCGCTCCCGGCCGGGTCCTCCAGTTCAGATGGTCAGGACCGTGGGGCATGGGCGGGGGCCCGG
>CAYGQY010000522.1:0-1706 GCA_964352195.1 uncultured bacterium | reverse complement strand
GGGTGGCTCCGGGGGGTGGGGACCATTTCCTGCAGCTGCGGGTCCGGACGGAGGACGGTCTGCGGATCGACGGTCTGCGGGTGCTCTTCGATCTGGAGGTTTCCCCCGCCGAGGCAGCCCTGGGCTGTCGGGTGGTGGTGCCGACCCTGGAGGGTCGCGTCCAGCTGCGGGTGCCGCCGGGATCCTCCAGTGGCCGCCTGCTGCGCCTGCGGGGCCGGGGACTGGCCCTGGGGGAGCGACACGGCGATCAGCTGGTGGAGGTGCGCATCGTGGTGCCCGAGCATCTGAGTGAGGCGGAGGCCGCGCTGTACCGCCGGCTGGAGGAGCTGGCCGCGGAGAGCTCGGACGCGGCCGACTAGGGGCCTCTGGCTCGAAGGGAGCGGCCGGCGACCCGGCCGGGGATGACACACTGACCGGCGTGGCGCTGGTTCCTCCCTATGCCCGTCCATGTGCTTCTGTTCGAAGCCGGCACCGACAATGAAGGCATCCATTCGCTGGAACTCAGCGGGCGCACCGTCGTGCTGCTCTTCGAGGACCGCGACGACGCCGAGCGCTATGCGGGGCTGCTCGAAGCCCAGGATTTTCCTGTCCCCACGGTGGAGGCGATCGAGCGGGAGGAGATGGAACTCTTCTGCGCCCAGGCGGGGTATGAGGCCCGTTTCGTCGCCGTCGGGTTCCTGCCCAGTTCCGCCGAGGACCGGCTGCTGATCGCCCCCCCCGAGCGGAACATGGATCTCACCGGTTGGAAGGAGGAGGCCGCCGCTGCCGGGGCCACCGTCGATCAGGCCACGGAGGATGTTGCGGGCGGCGAGAACGACGAGCTCGAAGCCTTCCGTCGCCGCCTGGAGGGCCTGCTGTGAGGGGGCCGCAACCGGATGGAGCGGCCGATCGCGGCCACCTGCTCACTGAGCAGGCCAATCCGGCCAGCGCCTCCCTCGATCAGCTGAGCCCCTCCGACCTGGTGATGCTGTTCTGCCGCGAGGATGAGAAGGCCCTGCTGGCCATGGAGGCGGCCGCCCCGGCCCTGGCCGCGGCCGTCGAGGCGATCAGTGACCGCCTGCGCCAGGGCGGGCGCCTCTTCTACCTGGGGGCCGGCACCTCCGGTCGGCTCGGGGTCCTCGATGCCGCGGAATGCCCCCCCACGTTCTGCACGCCCCCCGAACTCGTGCAGGGCGTGCTGGCCGGAGGGGCTCCGGCCCTGCTGCGCAGTTCCGAAGGCCTGGAGGACCTGCCCGAGGCCGGTCGAGCCGATCTGGAGAGCCGCGGTTTCGGCCCCGGCGATGCCCTGGTGGGCATCGCCGCGGGCGGCACCACCCCCTATGTGCACGGCGGCCTGGGCCATGCCCGCGCCCTCGGCGCCCTGGCGATCGCCATGGCCTGCGTGCCCGTCGAGCAGGCTCCGATGCCCTGCGACATCGACATCCGCCTGCTCACCGGACCGGAGCTCCTGACCGGCTCCACCCGGCTCAAGGCCGGCACAGCCACCAAGTTGGCGCTCAACATCCTCTCCACCGGCGTGATGGTGCGGCTGGGCAAGGTGTTCGGTAATCGGATGGTGGATGTGGCGGTCAGCAACAGCAAGCTGGAGGATCGGGCCCTGCGGATCCTGCGGGATCTGGCCGGTGTGGACCGGCTGCGGGGATCCCAGCTGCTCAGCGCCGCCGGAGGGTCCGTCAAGCTGGCCCTGCTGATGGCCGCCTCGGGCC
>CAYGQY010000521.1:0-1712 GCA_964352195.1 uncultured bacterium | reverse complement strand
GAGGGCGTTGACGGCGGCGTACCAGGCCTGGTGGGCGGCGGTGTGGGTGAACTGCCAGGGACCGGCCACATCGCCGGCGGCATAGATATTGGGGTAGAGCGTCTGCAGGTGGGCATCGGTCTCGATCGTGCGGCCACAGGGGATGCCCAGCTCCTCGAGGCCGAAACCCTCCAGCCGCGCCTGGCGGCCGATGGCGCAGAGCAGGCGGTCGAAGCCGATCCGCTCGCTCACCCCCCCGATCTCGACGACGGCCTCGGCGTTCTCGAACGCCTGCAGGCGGGCGTTGGTGAGCACCCGCACGCCATCGGCTTCAAGGGCGCCGCGGATCAGGGCGGCCACCTCCTCGTCCTCCCGGCGCAGCAGGCGGTCGCCGCGTTGCAGCAGGGTGACCTGCGCCCCGAGCTGGGCCAGGGCCTGGGCCAGCTCGCAGCCGATCGGGCCGCCCCCCAGCACCAGGAGGCGGGGGAAGGGGAGCTCGCAGTGGCGCAGGTTCTCCCAGAGGGTCTCGCTGGTGAGCACCTCCACCGCCTCAATGCCGGGCACCGAGGGCAGCACTGGCCGGGCGCCGGTGGCCAGCACGATGGCGCGGGCGGTGAGCCGCCGCTCGCCGCCGTCAGCGGCGGTGATCGCCACGGTCCAGGGGTCGAGCAGGCGGGCATGGCCGCTGAGCACCTCCACCCCCAGGCCCTCGTAGCGCTCGACGCTGTCGTGGGGGGCCACAGCCTCCACCTTGCGGAACACCCGCTCCAGCACCGCCGGCCAGGACACCTGGGGATCGGCGGCCGGCAGGCCGTAGCGCTCGGCGCGCCGCATGCGGGCGGCCAGGCGGGCGGAGGCGATCAGCGCCTTGCTGGGCACGCAACCGGTGTTGAGGCAGTCACCCCCCATGCGATCGGCTTCGATCAGGGTGACGCGGGCCTTCACGGTGGCGGCGATGTAGGCGGTGACCAGGCCGGCAGCCCCGGCACCGATCACGATCAGGTTGCGCTCGAAGCGCTCCGGCCGCCGCCAGGGGCGGTAGAGCCGCCAGCGCTGCCAGCGGCTGATCAGCAGCCGGGCGATCCAGGGGAAGGCGGCCAGCAGCACCAGCGACCCGATCAGCGGCGGGGAGAGGATGCCGTTGAGGCTGCGCAGGGCCGCCAGCTGGGTGCCGGCGTTCACGTACACGATCGTGCCCGGCAGCATGCCGATCTGGCTGGTCAGGTAATAGGAGAGGGCCCGCATCGGGGTGAGGCCCATCACCAGGTTGATCAGAAAGAAGGGGAACACCGGCACCAGCCGCAGGCTGAGCAGATAGAGCACGCCGTCGCGGCGCACGCCCGCCTCGATCGGCGCCAGCTGGGCGCCGAAGTTGCGTTGCACCAGATCCCGCAGCAGGGTGCGGGCCAGCAGGAAGGAGAGCAGGGCCCCGGCGCTGGAGGCGAAGGACACCAGCACCGTGCCCAGCACCAGCCCGAAAATGGCGCCGCCCGCCAGGGTCAGCACCGCCGCACCCGGCAGCGACAGCCCGGTCACCACCACGTAGGCGGCCGCGTAGAGCAGGGCCGCCGCCAGGGGGGCATCGGCCCGCCAGGCCTGCAGCGACTCCTGGGCGGAGCGCAGGGCCTCGAGGCTGAGGAAGCGCTGCAGATCGAAGGCAAAGAACAGGCCCACCAGCAGGGCGACGGCCAGCAGCAGAAGAAGACGCCGGATCATGACGCCAGCGCTCCGCC
>CAYGQY010000520.1:0-1714 GCA_964352195.1 uncultured bacterium | reverse complement strand
AGCTGGGGCCGCCGCCGTCAACGCCATGGACCGGGAGCAGGCCCTGGCACCGGCGGCACCGTGAGCTGGTCCAGTTCGCGGATCAGGGCATCGATGCCCGCCCGGTTGATCTGACCCAGGTAGGTGAGCTTGAGCTCCTCAAGCAGCGTGCAGATCAGCTGCTGGCTGCGCTCCAGGGCCGGCCCGCTCTCGAGGGCATCGGCCAGTTCATCCCAGAAGCGGTCGACGCAGGCCTGCAGCAGGTCGATCTGACGGTTGTCCCGCTGCTGCAGCCGTTGACCGGCGCTGCGCGAGAGCTCCAGCAGGCTGTCCACCACGCCGGAAGCCAGCTGGCGGGTCATCTCCTGCTCGACCTGGAGCAGGAGCTGGAGATTCCGCAGCGCGGGGGGGACCACCATGGTCTGGAGGGTCTGCTGCAGGGCATGGCTGACCACGGCCCGGAGCTCCGGCGCCAGCCGGGGCCCCACCTGGGTGAGCAGCAGCGGCCCCCAGATGCGCAGCAGCTCCACCAGCTCGCGCTCATCGTTGATGGTCACCATCTGGTGGCTGCGCAGTCGGCGGATGCGCTGGGGCCAGCGGGGCGAGCGGATCACGCTCTGGGCGCCATCCATCAGCTGCAGGGCCAGCACCTCGAACAGCTCCACCGCCAGCAGGGCCACCACCCCCCGGCTCATCACGGCCCGCAACGGCTCAAGGTTGGCCAGACCGCTGCTCTGCAACCGCTCCGCCACGGGAATCAGGCGCAGCGGCCGCCAGAAGGGCAGCAGCAGCGGCAGATCGGTCCAGCGACGCAGCAGGGCATCGGTCCAGCTCAGGCCGGGCAGGCGGCGGCGCAGACGGATGGTGCGCCAGAGAATGTCCGCCAGAAAGACGCTCTGGAACAGCAGCAGATCGATCCGCCAGAAGGTGTCGGTGGGGCGGCCGTTCTCATCGATCGAACGCCAGTAGTTCGTCGCCACCAGGGGGAGCACCTGCTGCTGCCAGAACAACCGCTCCTCGGCCCAGGGTCGCTGGCTGAGCCAGGCATCCCCCAGCAGACGCTCGGCCGAGCGCTTGGAGGAATCCAGATCGGCCCGCTGCCTCAGCCGGTTCTTGATCTTCTCGAGGGTCCCCGACCCCCCCGAGGCCAGAAAGGGGTTGTCATCGATCATCTCCTCGGTCAGACGCACCTGGCGCCGGCGCAGGTCGGTGGCGTCCTCCCCCGCCAGCAGCTCCCCGTCCAGCTGGGCGAAGGCGTCCAAGTAGGCCTGGGTCTCCCGGTGCGGTTCGATCCCCTTGATCGGGTCATAGAACGGCGTGATGTCGGGCAGCCAGCCGAGCCGCAGCACCAGCGGCGCCGAGGGCACGGGATAGAGGTTGCGCTGCAGCCAGAAGGTGCGCAGCGGCACGTAGCTGATGTCGAAACAGACCCAGAGCAGGTTCAGGCTGGCCCAGAGCGCCACGAACTGGTCCCAGCGGCGCAGCAACCGATCGGACAGGGGAGCCTCACCGCCCATCGGGAGCGCTTGCCAGCGGGGCCGGACCATGGGAGAGGGCGTCGATCCGGTTCAGGGTAGGAAGCTCCCCCTTCCGTCCCCCGCGCCTTAGGGTGACCGGCTCCGGTCGGTGCCTGATCGATCGGGCTCCCCCTTGCATCAGGAAGCCCTTGAGCGCCGAGGACGCCCCATCGCCGCCCCTTCCTCCATCGCCGCCCACGCCCCCCGTGACCCAGTCC
>CAYGQY010000519.1:0-1716 GCA_964352195.1 uncultured bacterium | reverse complement strand
CGCCCTGGGCGCGCAGATCCTCCGCACAGCGCCTGGATTGACGGTGGGCCGCCTGGCTGCCGGCCCGCACGATCAACCAGACCGTCTCAAGCTGCATGAACGGGACGAGCGGTCACCAACGCAGCAGATTGAACTGCTCCATATCCACGGTTTCGCGGTTGCGATAGAGGGAGAGCAGGATCGCCAGACCGACGGCCGCCTCCGCCGCTGCCACGGTGATCACGAAGATGGCGAACACCTGGCCACGGATCTGGATCCCATCGAGATAACTTGAGAACGCCATCAGGTTGATGTTCACGGCATTGAGCATCAGCTCGATGCTCATCAGCACCCGCACGGCGTTCCGGCTGTTGATCAGGCCCCATACCCCTGTGCAGAACAGGATTGCCGCCAGAACGAGGTAGGCCTGGAGGGACACCTGGAAACCATCGGCGGCAGTCATCGGCTGGTCTCCACAAGGGCGGGGGGGTCGGAATCGGTGTCCAGTAGCAAAGGGGTGCGGGCCTTCTCGATCAGGCCCTGATCGGCGGATTCGCCGGTGATCACATCACTGCTGAAGACATCTCGGCGGGCCAGCACAATGGCTCCGATCATCGCCATCAGCAGCAACACGGAGGCCAGCTCAAAGGGGAGAAGGTAATCCGTGAACAGATGCACGCCGATGGTGACCGTGGCGTCGTCGCCGATGGGGGTGGGCCCGGGCAGGGCCCAGGGCGTGGTGAGGTCCACCCGCAGGAGCAGCAGGAACAGGCCGAGGCAGACCCCACCGGAAAGAATCCGCCTGAGGCCGAGGCCAGGAATCTCGGCGAGGGTCTCCTTCTTGTTCACGAGCATGATCGCAAACAGGATCAGCACATTCACCGCACCGACGTAGACGAGCACCTGGGCCGCCGCCACGAAGCTGGCGTTGAGCAGCAGGTACAGGCCGGCCACCGAGAGAAAGACCCCGGCCAGCAGGAAGGCGGAATAGACGATGTTGGGGAGCAGCACGACCCCCAACGCCCCGATCACCATGGTGGCCGACAGGGCGAGGAAGCAGATCAGCTGGGTGGTGGAGGCGATCGTCATGAGGAGGACCCGGCTGAACCGGGGGCCTGGGTGGCGTCGGGCGCCACCTGCTCGGGCAGCCGGCCCGCCCGGGGACGGGCGGGATCGATGCCATGGGGGTCGACCTCTCCCTTGGGGAGATAGCCCAGCTCCCGCAGGGGCACCACCGCCGGATCGTCGCTGACACTGGTGGGCAGGCGGCCGAGGGCGACATTGTCGTAGTTGAGGCTGTGGCGATCAAAGGCCGCCAGCTCATATTCCTCGGTCATGGACAGGCAGTTGGTCGGGCAGTATTCAACGCAATTGCCACAGAAGATACACACCCCAAAATCGATCGAGTAGTTGCTCAACTCCTTCTTCTTCGTCTGCTTGTTCATGGTCCAATCCACCACCGGCAGGTTGATGGGACAGACCCGCACGCACACCTCACAGGCGATGCACTTGTCGAACTCGAAATGGATCCGACCGCGGTACCGCTCGGAGGGGATCAATTTCTCGTAGGGGTACTGAACCGTGACAGGGCGGCGGCGCAGATGGTCGAAGGTGACCGACAGGCCCTGGGTGATGTAAGAGGCGGCGCCAACGGCGTCCTTCGTGTAGTCACCGACCTTCTGGAGGAATCCGAACATGGCTGGGGAAGTCGGAAGGGTGGATGGGCGGGAGGTGGAG
>CAYGQY010000518.1:0-1718 GCA_964352195.1 uncultured bacterium | reverse complement strand
TGGCCCTGCCCGGCCAGCTCTTCTACAGCACCCAGATCCCGGTGTGCCTCTGGTTCCTGGCGAAGAGCAAGGCGGCCGACGGCCAACGGGGCTTCCGCGATCGGCGCGGGCACACGCTGTTCATCGATGCCCGCAAGCTGGGCACCCTGATCGATCGGGTGCACCGGGAGCTGCTGGAGGCCGACCTGGAGAAGATCAGCGGCACCTATCACCGCTGGCGGGGGGCGAACGGCTCGGGCGATTACGACGATGTGCCGGGGTTCTGCAAATCGGCCACCACCGCCGAGATCGCTGCCCATGGCCACGTGCTGACGCCGGGGCGGTATGTGGGTGCGGAGGAAGTGGAAGACGACGGTGAGCCGTTCGAGGAGAAGATGACGCGGCTGGTGGCGGAGTTGGAGGCTCAGTTTGCTGAGTCCGCGAGATTGGAGCAGGCCATCAGAGCCAACCTGGGGGGGCTGGGTTATGGCGGGTGAATGGGAGAAATCGCGGCTTGGGGAGCTCGTAAAAATCACTCACGGGTGGCCGTTTAAGAGTGAGTGCTTCACGGAGGATCGCGCCGGGCGACCAATCATCGTCAGCATTGGAAACTTTAAATACACGGGTGGTTTTCGTTTCGAGTCCACAAGTATCAAGGACAGGGATCGTATCGACCCAGGCTTTGTGTACTACCTTGCGCTCTGGCCGGACTTCAACCGTGAGCTGTGTGTCACTGCCTCGGGCACGAAGATTCTCCACACCGCGCCGGTGCGAATTGAAGCGTTCGAGTTCAATCTCCCACCCCTTGCCGAGCAAAAAGCCATCGCGGCGGTGCTTGGGGCGCTGGACGACAAGATCGAGTTGAACCGGCGGATAAACGCGACGCTGGAGGCGATGGCGCGGGCGCTGTTCCAGAGCTGGTTCGTGGATTTCGATCCTGTGCGGGCCAAGCTTGATGGGCGGGAGTCTGTTGGGCTCGATACGGGGACCGCTGCCCTCTTCCCTGCAGCATTCGAAGACTCTTCCATCGGACCAATCCCCCATGGGTGGAGCGTAATAGCCCTTGGCGAGATTGCCGACTTCGACAAAGGGCTCTCGTATAAAGGTGAGGGCCTCGTTGAACAGGGAGGGATTCCGATGGTGAACCTCGGCTGCTTTGCTGGTCGAGGATTGTTCAACGCAAACCGGGTGAAGCGATACACGGGGGTGTATCGCGAGCGTCACTTGGTCCGTGCCGGAGATTTAGTCATCGCTAACACCGACATGACACAGAACCGGGTAATCATCGGAAGCCCTGCGCTGGTCCCTGAGTTGAACGGTGCCAAGGAGTTTTTATTCACACATCACGTCTTCGCGGCTCGATTAAAGCCTGGTGCTGAAATTTGGCGACGATACATCTTCTTTACACTACTCAAGCCAGAGTTTCGAGAGATTGCTGAGGGATTTTCGACAGGAACTACCGTACTGGCGCTTCCCCGAGATGGCTTGGCGAACTACTCGTTCTGCATTCCAAACGTTTCGCTGCTTGATGCTTTCAATAGGCAAGTCAGTCCGATCCTCTCTGCACTTGATGCCAACCTCCACCAATCCCGAGCCCTCGCCACCCTGCGCGATGCGCTGCTGCCGAAGCTGCTGAGTGGGGAGTTGAGCGTGGCGGATCTCCAGGCCAGCGGGGTCTTCACCCGATGATCGAGATTCACTCCATCGCCGACCTTGCCTTGATCAAGGAGTCGGTGGAT
>CAYGQY010000517.1:0-1718 GCA_964352195.1 uncultured bacterium | reverse complement strand
TCAGGGATCCACCCAGCGGCCGTCCTCCTTGATCAGGGCGATCAGGGCCTCCACCCCCTCGGCCTCCGGCACCCGGCGGATCTCGTCGCGGCCGCGGTAGAGGGAGATGGTGCCCGGCGTCTTGCCCACGTAGCCGTAGTCGGCGTCGGCCATCTCGCCGGGGCCGTTGACGATGCAGCCCATCACGGCGATGTCGAGGCCGGTGAGGTGGGCGGTGGCGTTGCGCACCACGTGCAGCACCTCCTCCAGGTTGAACAGGGTGCGGCCGCAGCTGGGGCAGGCCACGTACTCCACCATCGTTTTCCTCAGGCCCAGGGCCTGCAGGATCGAATAGCAGACAGGGATCTCCTTCTCCGGCGCCTCGGTGAGCGACACCCGGATCGTGTCGCCCAGGCCTTCGGCCAGCAGGGTGGCGATGCCGGCGGTGCTCTTGATGCGGCCGTAGTCGCCATCACCGGCCTCGGTGACGCCCAGGTGCAGGGGGTAGTGGAACCCCTCGGCGTCCATGCGGTCGGCCATCATCCGGTAGGCGGCCAGCATCACCGGCGCCCGCGACGCCTTCATCGACACCACGATGTTGTGGAAGTCGAGGCGGTCGCAGATGTGGATGAACTCCATGGCGCTCTCCACCATGCCCAGGGGCGTGTCGCCGTAGGTGAACAGCATCCGCTCGGCCAGGGAGCCGTGATTCACGCCGATGCGCAGGCCCTTGTCCTGCTCCTTGAGCAGGCTCACCAGCGGCTCGAGCGTGGCCTGGATGCGCTGGCCGATCGCCGCCACCTCCTCAGGGGTGAATTCGGTGCGGTGGGGATCGGGCTTGTCGAACACATACAGCCCCGGGTTGATGCGCACCTTGTCAACGTGCTGGGCCACCTCCAGGGCGATCTTCATGCCGTTGTGGTGCACATCGGCCACCAGCGGCACCGGCCGGTAGCTGTCTTCCAGGCGCTGGCGGATCTCCTCCACGGCCCGGGCATGGCCCAGGCTCGGCACCGTGAGCCGCACGATCTCGCAGCCCGCCTCATGCAGGCGGCGGATGCCGGCCGTGGCGCCCTCAATGTCGAGGGTGTCCTCGTTGATCATCGACTGCACCACCACCGGGTGCTCGCTGCCCACCCACACATCGCCCACCCGCACGCTGCGGGTCTTGCGGCGCCGGATCAGGGTGTCGTAGCGGGGGTTGCTGGCCCAGTCGGCGGGGAGGCCCGCCGACTGGGCGGCGGCGTCGGGGCGAGCCAGAGTACCGGTCATGGCGGAGGGCCGGAGGGTGGCCAAAGCCTGTCACAGGAGAGGCCTCAACCGGCGGGTCAGCGCGCCAGCTGGTCGAGGCGGCGGCGCACGTCCTGGAGGTCCTGCCAGGTGAGCCACTTGGGGCTGCCCTGCTGCCGGGAGGGATTGCGCAGCAGATAGGAGGGGTGAAAGATCGGCATCAGCCAGCGCCCCTGCAGCACCCCATCGCGGCCCTGGCGCCACTGGCCGCGCAGCCGCGTGATGCCTCCCTTCACCCCCAGCACCCCCTCCATGGCCGTGGCGCCGGCCAGCAGGATCACGCCGGGATCCACCAGGGCGATCTGGCGCTCCAGCCACGGCAGACAGGCGGCCATCTCCGCCCCGCTCGGTTTGCGGTTCTCGGGAGGGCGGCACTTCACCACATTGCCGATGTAGGCATCACGGTTGGAATCGATGCCCACGCTGGCGAGCATCTGATCGAGCAACTG
>CAYGQY010000516.1:0-1722 GCA_964352195.1 uncultured bacterium | reverse complement strand
CCCCGGCCCCATCCCCTTCCCCAGGCCTGCAGCCCCAGGGTTGGCTCCGTTATCTCAGTTTCAGCCTGGATCACAAGGTGATCGGGCTCCAGTACCTGGTCACGGGATTCTTCTTCTACTTCGTGGGAGGCGCCCTGGCGGGGATGATCCGCGCCGAACTCGTCAGCCCGATCTCGGACTTCATGAGCCGGGACACCTACAACGAGGTGCTCACCCTGCACGGCACGGTGATGATCTTTCTGTGGATCGTGCCGGTGGTCAATGGAGGCTTCGGGAACTACCTGATCCCGTTTTACGTGGGCGCCCGTGACATGGCCTTCCCGCGACTCAATGCCGTGGCCTTCTGGCTGATCCCTCCGGCTGGATTCCTGCTGATCGCCAGTTATTTCATTGCCGGGGCTTCCCAGTCCGGCTGGACGGCCTACCCTCCCCTCAGCCTCACCACTCCGGCAGCGGGCCAAGTGGTCTGGATCCTGAGCGTGCTTCTTCTGGGTGGCAGCTCCATCTTCGGTGGCATCAACTTCATCGCCACGATCCTGAAGCTGCGCCGGCCCGGCCTCATGATGATGCAACTCCCGATGTACTGCTGGGCGATGCTCGGCACCAGCCTTCTTGTGGTTCTGGCAACACCGGTTCTGGCAGGAACCCTGGTGCTGCTCAGTTTCGACATCATCGCCCACACGGGCTTCTTCAATCCGGCTCTGGGTGGCAATGCGGTGGTGTACCAGCATCTTTTCTGGTTCTATTCGCACCCGGCCGTTTACATCATGGTGCTGCCTGCTTTTGGGTTGGTCAGCGAAATCCTGCCGGTGCACGCCCGTAAGCCCTTGTTCGGTTACACCACGATGGTGTATTCCATCCTCGGCATTGTCTTCCTCGGCCTGATCGTTTGGGCCCACCACATGTTCACCAGCGCAACGCCGCCCTGGATGCGCCTGTTCTTCACGATCGCCACCGGCTTCATCGCCGTGCCCACCGGGATCAAATTCTTTAACTGGCTGGCCACACTCTGGGGTGGAAAGATTTCCCTTAACAGCGCCATCCTGTTCTCCTGTGCCTTCATCCTCCATTTCGTGTTCGGTGGCATCACTGGTGTTGCGCTGGCTCAGGTTCCCTTCGATATTCATGTCCACGACACCTATTTTGTTGTAGGTCACTTTCATTACGTGGTCTACGGTGGTACCGTCTTTGTGATTTTTGGATCCATTTACCACTGGTATCCCAAGGCCATCGGCCGGATGCTGAATGAGAATCTGGGTCGATTCCATTTTCTGCTCACTTTCATCGGTTTTAATCTCTGTTTCGCTCCCCAGCACTGGTTGGGACTGAACGGAATGCCCCGGCGCGTCGCTGAATACGACCCCCAGTTCACCCTGGTCAACCAGATCAGCAGCGTCGGTGCTTTGCTGATGGCGCTCAGCACCCTGCCGTTCCTCATCAATGTGATCTGGAGTGCCTTCGCCGGCCCGGTGGCCGGGGACAATCCCTGGAACGCACTCACACCCGAGTGGCTCACCAGTTCCCCGCCGCCGGTCGAGAACTGGAAGGGCCCTGCCCCGCTGGTCACTCACCCCTATGGCTACGGAGTGCCGCCCGGCCAGATCGATCTCCGAGCCGCCACCGGTCAGGAACTCTGGTCCGGTGGCCGCTGACCCCCCCCTCCGATCGTTCCTCGTCCGCCGGGCGCCGCCATGACTGCCATCACCCCCCGCTCCGCCCCGT
>CAYGQY010000515.1:0-1736 GCA_964352195.1 uncultured bacterium | reverse complement strand
GTCTGTTCTAGGATGAGCCCCAGGCCCGCTCCCTGGTGATCCAGTACTTCAACGTGCTGCTCGCGGAGTTGGCCGTTGCCACTCCCTCGGCCCGCCAACGCCTGGGCAGCCCGGTGAGCCAGGGCCTGCAGCTGCCCGCCACCTACGCCCTCGGTGCGAGGGGCAAGGCGCAGCGTTTCATCATGAAACCCGGCATGAGCGGAGCCCAGAAGGCCGAGGTGGTGCGCGCCGCCTACCGCCAGGTGTTTGAGCGGGACATCGTCAAGGGCTACAGCCTCGAGGTGTGCCCGGTGGAAGCCACCCAGGTGCGCCAGGGGCAGATCTCCATGCGCGAATTCATCCGCGCGCTTGGCCGCAGCAAGGCCTACCTGAAGCAGTTCTACGGACGCTTCTCCAACAGCCGCGCCGTGGAACTCGCCTTCCGCCACTTTCTCGGCCGCGGCATCAGTTCTCGCGAAGAGTTCAGCCGCTACTTCGACATCGTCAGCGCCCAGGGACTTCCCGGTCTGGTGGATTCCCTGCTGAACTCGATGGAGTACGCCCAGCTGTTCGGAGAAGAAACCGTTCCCTTCCTGCGTGACCTCGGTGAGGAAGCCCAGGAGAGCGCAGGCTGGGGCAGTAACCGCAAGTTGTTCCGCTTCAGCGCCCCCTTCGAGGGAGCGCCCCAGTACGTGACGCTCTACGCGTCCTACCGCCAGCCCCTTGCTGACCAGCACCCCTATGGCGGCGGCAACGATCCCCTGGCCCTCACCTACGGCGCCATCTTCCCTTCCGCCACGGCCATGGTGGCCACCCGTCCGGCGCCCTTCAGTTACGACAGCCGCCGCCTGTTGATCGGCAACGGCCTGGCCCAGCCTGGCCAGATGGACAGTCCCCAGTTCCGTCAGGCCACTCCGCGCAGGGTCGGCCCCCGGGTGATCCGGCTGCGGCAGATCGCCACCGGCGGCAATTCCGTGCCCCGGCGGGGGGGGCAGCCCAGCGTGCGCACCACCGAGAGCAGCACCCAGGCGGTGATCAACGCCGTGTATGTGCAAGTGCTCGGCACCAGCGGCTATGCCGGTGAGCGCAACAAGGTGGAGGAGATCAAGCTCGAGAACGGCGACATCAGCCTGCGCGAATTCGTGCGCCAGGTGGCGCGCAGCAAGGCCTTTCGCCGCCGCTACTGGAGTGGCCTCTACATCACCAAGGCCATCGAGGTGATGCACCGCCGCCTGCTCGGACGTCCCACCTTCGGCCGGTGGGAGATCGATGCCTATTTCGACACCGCCGCACGCCGTGGCTTCTACGGGGTCGTCGAACGGATGCTCAACAGCCGGGAGTACAACGCGTGCTTCGGCGAGGACACGGTTCCCTACGAGCGGTTCATCACCGCCAACGACCGCAACGCCCGCCAGGTGCCCGCTCTCAGCGGTGGCTTCGATCCCAGCCGCTTCGTTGATCCGGTGGCGCGCCAGCGCCCCGACGCCAGGGCCGACCAGAAGGTTCGCACCACCGCTGATGTGACGGCCCGCAATCTGCCCGACCGCTCGACGCTGGTGCGGGGGGTGTGGAGCGCCAGGATCGCAGGCGGTGAAACCGCCTTGCCGGCCAGTCCGGCCAGGAGATCGGGTCCCGGCAGCCTGCGCACCAGCCCCCTGCCCACGCGGCGCTGGCGGCCCGAGGGCGGCCCGGCCCTCTGGAGCACCCCCGGAGGAGCCGGCTTCCAGGCGCCACGAGCACCGTCTCCGCCCCCCGGC
>CAYGQY010000514.1:0-1736 GCA_964352195.1 uncultured bacterium | reverse complement strand
GGAGCGGGACCTATCAGGAAAGTTGTCCGCTCGGGGTGCTGAACTGAGCGCCGTGATTGAGCGTACTGCGGGTTAAGGATCAGGGGCCGCGAGGTTCGATCGTCATCATCATCTCGATACGGGACTGGGATTGAGGATGGAGCTGTCGGCCCCTGATCGCGGCTGTGGCCGATCGCGCCCACCGAGGGGCACCATCGGACAGCCACGGGGGCCTGGATTTCTGATGGTTCAGGCCGCTGCAGGTTGCGGAGGGCGGGGCTGGTTGATCCGCACAATCTCGGGCTGAGACCAATCGCGAGGTGGCCTGGCCCAGCGGCGAGGATGTCGCTGCCGAGCCTTTTCGTAGGTCTGCTGCCGGATGGCACAGATCCCATCGGCCTGGCCGTAGTGGCGCTGATTGGGTGTCACGTACTTGATGCCGCTGTGCCGGTGCTCAGCGTTGTACCACTCGACAAAGCCATCCACCCAGGCTTTCACTGAAAGCAGATCCCGGAATCGTCTGAGCGGATAACTCTGGTGGTATTTCATTGTGCGAAACCACGACTCGGCATAGGCGTTGTCGTTGCTCACGCGCGGCCTCGAGAACGAGAGTGACACACCCAGCTCTGCCATCTTGGCCGCCAATGTGAACGATCGCATGGGGGCGCCATTGTCCGAGTGCAAGACCGCAGCAGAGCCCTTGCTGATCCCTTCATCGCGGCAGACGCGATCAAAGAATGCGCTGGCCAGCTCGCTGCATTCCCGCTCGTGCACTTCCACTCCAAGGATGCGGCGGCTCCACACATCCAGCACCATGTAAAGGTAGAAGAACTGCCCCTTTACAGGCCCTGGCAGGAGAGTGATATCCCAGGCCAGCACTTGATGGATGCCTGTTGCCTCCAGCACCGGCACCTCCCTGGCCTCTCGCGGCAAGCGAGTTCTGCCGCGGTGGTTCAGGAGACCCTCCTGCCGCATGATGCGGTAGATCGTGGACTCTGAACCCACATAGGTTCCCTCCTCGGCAAGGATGGCCACAATCTGAGCTGGAGTGAGATCCGCAAACCGCGATTCATTGACGCTTTCAAGCACTTGCTGGCGCTCTTCTTCGCTGAAACGATGCACCACCACCCGAGGAGAGCCCTTGCGGCGATCCTGGCTGAATCCGTAAGCCTCGAATGCAAGGCCCCAGCGCCGCAGTGTGCGAGAGCAGATACCGATCAGATCGGCAATTGCCTTGACAGGGGCCCCTTCTCGGAGGCCTTCTCGAAACAATTCCATGATCTTGGTTCTATCCTCTGCCGGGATTAATGCTCCTCGTCCAGTGGCCACAGCTGATCGAGCTTTTTTGAGAGCATCAGCAGAGCTGCAGCTTCTGCGAGAGCTTTTTCTTTCTTCTGCAGTTCACGTTCCAGCTTTCGATTCTGACGAATCAGTTCTTGATTCCTCCGCTGAAGTTCCCGCTGATCAGCCATGCTTGGAGCGCTGGGGCCATTGGCATCCTCAGCGGCCTGACGCCAGCGGGCAAGCTGTTTGGGGTAGAGGCCCCGTTCTCGGCAGAAGACCCCCAGCTCAGGGCCGCTGAGAGCGGCGGACTGGATCACGGCAGCAAGCTTGTCGGCAGCAGCCCACTGCTCCGGCGCCTTGCTGGTGGCGGGCACCAGCTGGCCCTGCTTCTGCCACTGGCTACGCCAGTTGTAGAGGGTCTGCGTCGTGATGCCGGTGGAGCGGGCAATCTCCGCCACGCTCTCCCGGTTGGG
>CAYGQY010000513.1:0-1739 GCA_964352195.1 uncultured bacterium | reverse complement strand
CATTTCCTTGCTCATCATCTGTTACGACAATCCCAGTGACTTGGCGGTTGCTTATCCCGCTCTCGCCTCCATCGTCATTATGGTTCTGAATTGACTTGACCACCCCGCCGCCACCTGGAAGGGCAAGCAGCTCGCTTTCAACTTGAACCCACTGCCCATCTTGCTTCGCGACTGTCAGGGCATAAATAGTGCCGTTCTGCTGCGCTACATAAAGGCGGCCGTCGGGCCCAAACTGAAGTGAAGTCGGGTTGGCGATATTGGCAGTCTGGCCGCCTGGTAAGTTGATGCTGCCGATCTTGCCTGCCAGTTCGAATGCAATAGCCATCTCTTTAAGGATATACTTGTCTAATCAGCATAGAGTAATCGGGTGCCCCGCAACTAGGCGTTTCCTGAGAGAGCTCTGTGGATCTTCCAGAAATTTCACAACTGCTGCAGGCTTGCACACTTGCTGCAGGCTTGCACATCTGCTGCAGGCTTGATGTTGGGATGGCAGGGTCGCATCAGCTCCCTGCTCTCCTGCGTGGCAGGGCTGATTCAAAGTGTGTCACAGGTGCTCTGGCCTGAGCTGCCTCCATGGGGTTTGTTTGGTGGTATCGCCCCTTCCTTGTGCCCGAAACCGCCTCTGCCGCAACTGATCTTGATCTGATCAGCTTCCTCAAGGCGATACCGGATGCGCGCATGCGGCGTGGGGTGCGCATCCCGGCCTGGTACCTGCTGCTGGTGGCGGTGCTGGGCATCCTGAGCGGCTGCGAAAGCTTGCGGGATCTGGAGCGGTTTGCTCGGCGCCACCATTCGGTGCTCGCTCAGCAGCTGGGCCTTGAACTGCGGCGGCCCCCATCGGATTCAGCGTTCCGCTACTTCTTCCTGCAGGTGGATGTGGCGGCCCTGTGCGCGGCCATCCGTGACTGGACGATCGCCCAGATCCCTGGTGGTGCAGCGGATCTCGATCAGCTGGTGTGTGACGGCAAGACCCTGCGAGGCTCGATCGAGACCACACCCGCCGGTGGTTCGGCGTTCATTGCCCAGGTGACGCTGTACTCGGCCGCCTTGGGTGTGGCGATCTCGCAGGCCTGCTACGCCACTGGCGCGAACCACGAGCGGGCCGTGCTGCGGCAACTGCTCGGGGAGCTGGATCTCGAGGGGGTGCTGATCCAGGCGGATGCCCTCCACACCCAGAAACCGTTTACGGGCAGCTCACCGAGCAGGGGGCCGACTTCCTCCTGACCGTTAAGAGGAACCAAAAGACACTGCACCGTCAGATCCGCAGCCAGTTCGAGGGAAAGCGCCAGATCCCTGTTGAGGCAACGGACCACGAGAAAAGCCACGGCCGCGACATCACCTGGACGCTGCGCGCCAAACAGGCACCGGAGCACATCCGCGAGACCTGGAGCGGCACCAGCTGGATCGTTGAGGTGACCGCGATCGGCACCCGCAGCGTCGAGCCGTTCAAAGCCATGCACCGATTCCTTACCAGCCTGCGGACCACCCCAGAAGCCTTGCTGCAACTGGTGCGCGACCTCTGGAGCATTGAGGGCTGGCAGTGGATTCGCGACACCCAGCTCCATGAGGATGCCCACCGCTACCGGGGCAATGGAGCTGGGGCGATGGCCACGATCAAGACGGCAGCCCTCAACCTGCTCCGACTGGGTGGGTTTCAGTCGATCCGAGCCGGCATGCAGGCCGTAACTCACGACATCGCGGCGCTACTGGCGATGGCGACGAGAAAGCCAGAACCAAGC
>CAYGQY010000512.1:0-1741 GCA_964352195.1 uncultured bacterium | reverse complement strand
CTACACTCACTCCCGTGAACCCTTGATCGGTGTCCACGAAATCGGGGGAACCCCAGTTGTGAGGCATTGAACGCCAATCATCTCGGCGTCGATCAGCCGCTTGACCACCTGACTCATGGGCATCCATCTCTTCAGTCCCTTTGCCGTTCGACCCTGCCCTCTGCGCCGAGCTCGACCGGCTTGAGCCGGTATTGGCTAGGCCGGCTGCTTCGCCGGCCAGACGGAAGACTCCTTCTGACCATCCTCAGCACCCCCATGGGCTTATCGCTCAGGGGGCCATCACCTCCACAGGGCAGCGCAGGCCAGGTGCCCGGGCAGCACGGCTGTCGCTGGTGAGGAGTGTGGCTCCCAGCTCCTCGGCCAGGGCCACGTAGAGCGCGTCGTAGGCCGTGAGGTTGGCGCGCAGCTCCCAGGCCCGTGGCCAGAGGTGGCGGCTGATATGCCGGCGCAGACCAAGCCGTTGGGCCGTGGCCAGGGCCTGCAGAGCGTGCTGCTCAGGAAGCTGATCGGCCAGCACCAGCCGGCGGAGCACCGAGAACAGCTCGGCATCGATCAGATCAGGCGCCTGGAGATCGGCCTCGGCCAGCCTGGCCCTGGCTGCGCCCTGGATCAAGAGCGCGTCCACCAGCACCGAGGCATCCACCACCACCCTCAGCGTTCGGCCCGGTTCTGCCGCAGTGCCTCCAGAATCGTGCCGTGGTCGATCGGAGCCGATGGCAAGGCATTGAGGAGGTCTGCGTTGTCGGCCCGGCGAGCGGTTTCGCTGAGTTCGCGCAGGGCGAAGGTGCTCAGAGGCAGCCCAGCTCGGTTGGCCAAGGTTTCGAGCCGCTCGGCCACGTCATCGGGAACGTGGCGGATATAGAGGGTGCGCGTCATCTTTGCAGCCTGCTTGCTCGCTGCTAGCAGCCTAGCGGCCATGGCCAGGTGGGATCACGCGCTCAAGTGTCAGCTCTTGGTTCGGTCGATCGGTGATGCTGGCGGCTGCCGGGCGACCGGGCCAGGTTTGGTTTTGGGCGGCCCGTCAGGCAGGCGCCCCTGCTGGGATCCCTTCTGGCTGTGCCGCCCCAGTCCCCGACCCACGCTCGCCGCAACCCAGGGCCGTGGTGCAGCACGGACACCCTCCCGCCAAGATGGCATTCAGATCGGAACCCCGATGACGAGCACCAGCCCACGGACCGAACAGGTGCTCAGCACCCTTCGGCTCCATGGCCCGTGGCGACGCCTGCCCCGACAGCGATGTCGATGTGTGGGTGCAGCTGAATCCGCTCACCCCCTACGCCCTCGTGCACCTCAAGCAGGAGCTGGAAACGTTGCGGAGCACGTCTGTGGATGTGGTGCGGTTGCGCGAGCGCATGAACCCCTCTCTCAAGCAGCGCATCCTTGATGAAGGCTTGCGTCCATGACGGAAGGCTCCGGCCCGTTGCTGGATGACCTTCCGGCTGCCCTTGAATGTGCCAGCGGTAAGCGCCAGCCTCTTCTTCAGATGAGACGGGAGTGGAACTGACGGGTTGAGCAGCACTGTGTCTTGGCGATGGCAAACCACGCTTGTTGGTCACCTTGCTGGCTCATCGGCGGGCTTGGCGGGGTGCTGCCGCCGCTCCAGCGGGCGTCGTAGGCGGCGTGAGGCGGCGGATGTGGTCTAGTCTCGGTATCGACCACCTGCAGAGGGGGTTATGCGCGCCAAACTGGGGTTCCCCCGATTCCGTGGACAGCGATCAGGGGTTCACAGGGGTGAGTGTAC
>CAYGQY010000511.1:0-1749 GCA_964352195.1 uncultured bacterium | reverse complement strand
CGTCAAGCCGCGGCTGCTCCTGCTCCCGCACCTCGGCGCTGAGCTGTCGCACCGAGGCCCGCATCGCCCAGCCGAGGCTCAGCCGGTCGGCCGGATCGAACAGCACCAGGCAGCGGGCCGGCTCCCCGTCCCGGCCGGCCCGGCCCGACTCCTGCAGATACCCCTCCGGACTGGCCGGCAAGTCCAGATGCAGCACCAGTCCCACATCGCCCCGGTCCACCCCCATGCCGAAGGCCACGGTGGCCACCAGCACCGGCCGCTCGCCCCGCTGGAAATGGCCGAGCGCCAGCAGGCGGCTCTCCGGATCCATGCCGGCGTGATAAGCGATCGCCTCCAGCCCATGGGCCGTGAGCCGGGCCGCCCACTCCTCCACCGAACGGCGGGTGCGGGCGTAGATCAGCACGGCCCCCCGGGCCTGGCCTGCCGCCTGCAGCACCAGGGAGAGAGGGTCCGCCGGACGGCGACGCATCGTGTAGGTCAGATTGGCGCGGCGGGCCGAGCGCACCTGGACCAGGGGCCGGCGCAACTGCAGCAACCGGATGATGTCGGCCCGCACCCGCGGGGCCGCCGTGGCGCTCAGGGCCACCAGCGGCACGCCGGGGCAGAGGGCGCGCAACTCCCCGAGCCGCCGGTACTCGGGCCGGAAGTCATGGCCCCAGGCGCTGATGCAATGGGCCTCGTCCACCGCCAGGGCCACCAGGGATCCCTGCTCCAGCACCTCCTCCAGCAGCCGGCGGGTGGCCTCGGCCCGCAGCCGCTCCGGGGCCAGATACAGCAGCCGCAGGCCATTCGCCTCGATCTGACGGTGCAGCTGGCGCCGGGCGGCCGTGTCGAGGCCGCCATGCAGGCAGGCCGCCGGGATTCCGCGCCGCTGCAACTGGCTCACCTGGTCCTGCATCAGCGCCACCAGGGGCGAGATCACCAGCACCAGCCCCTGGCGCACCAGGGCCGGCAACTGGAAGCAGAGCGACTTGCCACCGCCGGTGGGAAGCACCGCCAGGCAGTCACGGCCGGCCAGCAGGGCTTCCACCACGGGCCGCTGACCCGGCCGGAAGGCGCTCCAGCCGAACTGGCGCTCAAGGATCGTGTCCAGGGTCGTCCCGAGCGGATCCGGCGCCAATCCCACCCCAGATCTGGTGCATCGCTACTGTAGCGACCCCAGATCTGGTCAGCCCGCCGCCCAGGCCAGCACCACGCCCCGCTGCGGCGGCAGCTGGGCGGGCCGTGCTCCGGCCTCCCACTCCGGCGGCCAGAGCACCGCTCCGGCCCCGGCCGGCGGCGCCAGAGGCAGGGCCTGGGGTCCCCGGTTGATCGCCACCCAGACCCGCTCCCGACCCTCACCCCGCGTCAGCAGCAGCAGGGCGTCGTGGCCGCACTCGAGGAAGGCCAGCTCCGCCGAACGCAGGGCCGGCTGGCGACGGCGCAGGGCGCTCAGCCCCGCCAGCAGCGGCTGCAGCGGCGTCGCCGGGCCCTGCCAGGGCATCGCCTCCCGGCAGCCCGGCTCAGGGCCCCCATCGAGACCCCGCTCGGTGCCGTAGTAGAGGCAGGGCGCCCCCGGCAGCAGGAACAGAAGCAGCAGGGCCAGGGCCAGGGCGTCCCGATCGCCGCCGAGCACATGCAGGGCCCGGGGCGTGTCGTGGCTGTCGAGCAGGTTGAGCTGGCAGCGATTCACCGCCGGGCCGTACCAGCCGAGCACCTCCTCGACCCGGGCGCGGAAACCCGCCTGATCCAGGGGTTGATAGGGGGGGT
>CAYGQY010000510.1:0-1761 GCA_964352195.1 uncultured bacterium | reverse complement strand
CGGCGGGGGGGGGCGCGCGCGGCGCGGGCGGACGGACCCGCGGGCAGCTGGGGAGCCATGGGGGGAAAGGAAAGCAACGGGGTGGATGGGGCGATGGATCGCCGCACACCCTGGTGGCAGGGTGAGGGTCTCGTCGGCCCGGTGCGGGGGCCGCGGCCATCGGCGCGACCCGCGGGAGAAGACGAGTCCCGGCTGGCTCCCTCGCCTGACCACACAAGTGGTGACGCCACGGAGGACGTCCGGCGGGGAGTGGCGGCGGAACGGAGAGGAAAGGTTGGAAGCCGCCGGCCCATCCAGATCTCACTCTAACGACGGCTCCCGGGGCCAGGGCCGGCGGCAAGGCGGGCCCTCAGCCGCCCACTCCGAGCAGTTCCACTTCGAACGTGAGGGTGGCATTGGGGGGGATGACACCGCCGGCCCCGCGCTCCCCATAGGCCAGATCCGGGGGGATCACCAGCTTGCGCTTGCCACCCACCTTCATGCCCACCACACCCTCGTCCCAACCGCGGATCACCCGGCCGGCTCCGAGTGGAAACGAGAACGGGCCCCGGCCATAGCTGCTGTCAAACTCCAGGCCGCTGGCCAGGGTGCCCCGGTAGTTGACCTGCACCGACTGCCCGGCGATCGCCTCGGCCCCCTCGCCGATGACCAGGTCGGTGATGCGCAGGCCGCTGTCGGTGAGCCGTTCCTTCGGAGCCACCATTTCGCCGCCCAGATCGGCGGCGCCGCTGGACTGGGCCAGGGTGAGATCGGCCGGAGTGTCAGAAGCCATGGTGAAGAGGGAAGGATTGGACACATCGGGATCGAGTTCGAACCGACCCGGCTGGCGGGAGACGTTCGGGGCTGCAACGGCCTCCACCGGATCCCCGCTGGCCGCGGCATCCAGGCTGCCGGGGGCCACGAGCTGACTGACCAGTGCCACCAGCAGGAACACCAGGCAGAGGGTGGAGCTGATCAGGATGTCACGCATGGCAGGGCTCGGCAGCCGGGAGAAGTGGATGCGAGGGGGATTCTGCCAGCGCCGGGGCGGGAGCCCTACTCCTGGGCCTCCGCCGCCTCCCGCCGCGTCCGCAGCAGTTGCTCAAGGCGGTCGATCCGACCCCGCAGTTCGTCAACCTCCTTCTGGCGGGCGAGGCCGACATCCTGGAGGAAGTGGTCGATGCCGCGCTCCATCTGACGCTCGGTGCGCTTCTCCAGTTCCGGGTTCTCACCCCGCAGGGCACGCATCACATCATCGACCAGCACGGTGGCCTGGCTGGGATCGAGACGACCGCTCGTCACCCAGTCCTGGGTGACGCTCCGCAGGCGATCGGCCACGAGAGAACTCGTGCCCAGCCCCCGCAACAGCAGTTGTTGGAGCAGATTGTCCCGTTCCATCGAGGCGAAGCGCGTCTCTCTTGATGATGTCGTTCCGTGGAGGTTCGGGCCATGGGAGATGACCGGCGCCGCAGGGCCGCCCTGGGCTGGCTCCTGGCCGGGGGGGCGGGGGGTGCGATCGCCGCCCTGGCGCTGGCACCACTCGGCTGGCCGCCCCTGCTCTGGCTGGCGCTGGTGCCGCTCTGGCGCTCCTGCGGCGCGGCGCCGAGCCGGACGGGCGGCTCTGGAACAGCCCTGTCGGGGGCGGCGGCCTGGGGGACGGCCGCGGTGCTCGTCAGCCATCGCTGGCTGCTCTGGCTCCATCCCCTCGACTGGATCGGCGTCCCCCCGACCCTCAGCCTGCCGATCTGTTTCGCCCTTTGGCTGAGCTGCGGTCTGGCGGGG
>CAYGQY010000509.1:0-1769 GCA_964352195.1 uncultured bacterium | reverse complement strand
GCCTGCTGCCGGCCGACCCCCGCAGCAAGGCCCGCCTGTTCGATTACCGCCAGGCGGCCAATCCCCTGCGAGCCGGTCTCACCGAAGCGATACCGGAAGGCCGCTGGGGCCCCGAACTCCATGCCAGGGGCCCCACGGCGGTGCTGCCGCTGGACCTGAGCCGGGCCCTGGGATGTGCCGCTCCCGCAACCAGTCCGGCGCTCTGCGCCAGTTTCGTGCGGGTGCTGGAGGGCGAATCGATGGAAGTGGGGGCCAATGCCACCAGCTCCCTGTTCTATGTGCTGCGGGGGGAGGGGTGCTGCCGGCGCGACGCGGACGTCACGACGGCCGAGCTGGTGCAGCCCTGGACGGACGGTGATCTGTTCGTGCTGCCGGCCGGGCCGGCGCCGCGGCTGGAGGCCCGCCGCGAGAGCGTTCTCTACTGGGTGCATGACGGGCCCCTGCTCACCCATCTGGGAGTGACGGCCGATCAGCCCCGTTTCGAGGCCACCCACTACCCGGGGGCCTGGCTGCGGCGAGAGTTGGCCGTGCTGGGGGCCGATCCCAGCAGCGCCCGCAGCAACCGCATCAGCCTGCTGATGGCCAACAGCGACCTGCCCAAGAGCCGAACCGTCACCCACACCCTCTGGGCCATGTACGGCATGGTGCCCGCCGGGGTGCTGCAGCCTGCCCACCGGCACCAATCGGTGGCCCTTGACCTGGCGATCGACTGCGACCCCGGCTGCGCCACCCTCTCGGGCACCGAGCTCAACGACGACGGCACGATCCGCAATCCCGTGCGGATGGACTGGGAGCCCGGTGCCGCCTTCGTGACGCCACCGGGACACTGGCATGCCCACATCAATGAAAGTGGACGCACGGCCCTGTTGCTGCCGATTCAGGACGCCGGACTGCACACCTACCTGCGCAGCCTCGACATCCGCTTCGTCTGAGGCTTTCGCGGAAAGTCCAGGCCCTGCCGGGCCCATTCAGGGCAGGGCAGGCTCCGGGAGCTCCCTTCCGTGGAGCGGTCCGCGGGCGGACCTCCCCTCATCGCCCCGCTCGTAGCGTTCCACAATCTCCCGGAATTCCTCTCCGCTCAGGGTTTCCTGCTCGATCAGCCGCTCGACCAGTGCATTCAGGAGCTCCCGGCGGGGCTCCAGGAGGGCCACGGCCTGGGCCAGGGCCTCACAGGCCAGTCCCTTGACCTGGGCATCGATGGCCCGGCCCGTGCTCTCCGCGTAGCTGGGGCGGGTGTGGATCAGATCGCGGCCCAGGAAGACCTCGCCGGCATCGCCCTCGAGGGCCACCGGACCGAGGGGAGAGAAGCCGTAACGGGTGACCATCTCCCGACTGATGCGGGTGGCCATCTGCAGATCGCCGGAGGCCCCCTGGGTGATCTCGCTCGGTCCGAACACCACCAGCTCCGCGGCACGCCCCCCCATCACCACCACCAGCCGGGCCCGGAGGTAGGCCCTGCTGATCAGGCCCGAATCAATGATCTCCTCATCGGGAGTGGTGCGGGCAAAACCCCCGACCCCACCGGATCTGGGCAGCAGGGTCACCTTGTCGAGCCGGTCGGCCTGGGGCAGCAGGGAGGTGAGCAGGGCATGGCCCACCTCGTGGTAGGCGATCAGACGCTTCTTGGCACTGTCCTGAAGAGGCGCCACGGACAGCCCCATGGTGATCCGCTCGAGGGCATCGCCCAGGGCCAGGTCGTCGATGCCGTCCTGGTGGCGGCGGGCCGTGAGGATGGCGGCCTCGTTGAGCAGGATGGCCACGACCCCCCC
>CAYGQY010000508.1:0-1773 GCA_964352195.1 uncultured bacterium | reverse complement strand
GGCTGAGGGCGCTGAAGCGCTGGGCCAACTCGAACCGGCGCGGGCCGCTCAGCTCCAGGCGATGGGCCGTGCCGCTCGCGGCCAGGCAGAGGCCCGGAGCGCCGTCCCAGAGGAAGCGGAATCCATCGCCGTCGCCGAGGTGGGGCAGCAGGGCCAGCGGGTCCCGGCAGGCCAGCGGCAGGGCCAGGCTGAGCACGCCCTCCTCCTCCAGCCACCGGGCTCCCTCGGCGGCGGCGGCCAGCAGATCGGTGAAACAGGGGGCGACCGGCACCGGGGGACGGGCGATGAGCGGCTGGGAAGCTGCTCAAATGTATGGGTCCTCCCGGTTCCGACGTCCCCGCTGCCCATGTCCGACCCCGAGGTCGTCGCAAGCCGTTACGCCTCCATCCGCCCCGCCGGCGGTCCGGATGCCGATCCCGGGGGGGATGGCGCCCGCTCCCGGTTGTGGAAGGCCGCGATCAAATGGCCCATGTACTCCGTGGCGGTGATGCCGGTGCTGCTGGCCGCCGGCTGGCTGCTCGGCAGGGGGCTGACGCCGCGCTGGGGGCAGCTGCTCGGTTTTCTGCTGGCGGCCGTGCTGCTTCTGGCCTGGGAGAATCTGGCCAATGATGTCTTCGATGCCGACACCGGCGTGGACCGCCTCGGCAAGCCCCATTCCCTGGTCAACCTCACCGGTCGCCGCGACCGGGTCGCCCTGCTCGCCAACGGCTGTCTGGCGGCGGGTCTGCTGCTGATCGCCCTGGTGGCGGCCCGCAGCAGTCCGGCGGTGCTGGCCCTGGTGCTGGCCTGCTGCGGCCTCGGGTACGCCTACCAGGGGCCGCCGCTGCGCCTGGGATATCGGGGGCTGGGGGAGCCGCTCTGCTGGCTGGCCTTCGGCCCGCTGGCCACCGCCGCCGCCCTGCTGGCCCTCACCCCCGACGGGGCCGCCGACGCCATTCCCTGGCGCACGGGCCTGCTGCTGGGGGCAGGGCCGGCCCTGGCCACCACCCTGGTGCTGTTCTGCTCCCACTTCCACCAGGTGGAAGAGGACGCCGCCCACGGCAAGCGATCGCCGGTGGTGCGGCTGGGCCCGGCGGCGGCGGCGGCCCTGGTGCCCTGGTTCATCGCCCTGGCGCTCGCCCTCCAGTGGGCGCCCGTGCTGCTCGGCCGCTGGCCGCTCACGGCCCTGCTGGGAGGGATCGGTCTGCCGCCGGCCCGGGCGTTGATCGGACTGCTGCGCGATCACCACGGCAGCCCGGAGCGCCTGGTCGGCAGCAAGTTTCTGGCCCTGCGGTTCCAGGCGCTCAACGGGACGGGGTTGGCCTGTGGTCTGGCGCTCGGCCCCTGGTTCGCGGGCTGGTGAGGCTTCATTGGCGGCCGTTCCGGCTGGCGTTGCCCCACCCCCTGATCACCGCCCGGGGCCGGCTGGCGGAGAAACGGGGCTGGTTGCTGCGCCTCGAGCCCGGCCCAGGGGAGGGCCCCGACCGGATCGGCTGGGGGGAAGCGGCGCCGCTTGTCGCTGATCCGCGGCTGGGGCCCGCCGCCCTCTTGGAGCTGGGGAACGCCATCGCCGCCCTGGGAACGGCCTGCGATCGAACCACCCTGGAGGCCCGCCTGCCGGTCCTGCCGGGCTGCCTCGCCTTCGCCCTCGGCGGGGCCCTGGCCGAGGCCGATGGCCTGGTGGGTGCGGCCGGCGGCTGGCTGGCGCCGCCACCGGCCGCCCTGCTGCTGCCAGCGGGGGCGGCGGCTATCGCCGCCCTGGAACAGCCGCAGCCCGTACCCGTTATGCAGGAG
>CAYGQY010000507.1:0-1779 GCA_964352195.1 uncultured bacterium | reverse complement strand
GCCCCCCTGCTGCTGGCCTCCGCCTCGCCGGCCCGGCGGCGCCTGCTGGAGCAGGCGGGCGTCGCCCACCGGGTCCAGGTGAGCGGCGTCGATGAGGCCGCGCTCTCCGATCCCGATCCCCGTGCCCTGGTGCGGCGGCTGGCCCAGGCCAAGGCCGAGGCGGTGGCCGGGGATCTGGGGGAGCGGGAGCGCGCCTCGCTGGCGGGGGTGCTCGGCTGCGATTCGGTGCTGGTGGTGGACGGCCAGGTGTATGGAAAACCCCGCGATCCCCAGCAGGCGGCGGACCGCTGGGGCCGCATGGCCGGCGGATGGGGGGAGCTCCACACCGGCCACTGCCTGATCGGCGGCGCCGTGCCCCGGCTGGAGACGGTCACCACACGCCTGTGGTTCGCGGCGCTGAGCGCCGAGCAGATCGCCGCCTATGTGGCCAGCGGTGAGCCGCTCCAGTGCGCCGGAGGCTTCGCCCTTGAGGGACGCGGTGGCCTGCTGGTGGAGCGGATCGACGGCTGCGTCAGCAACGTGATCGGCCTCAGTCTGCCGTTGCTGCGGCGCTGGCTGAGCTGAACGGCGGCCCCGGGGACGCCGTTCAGGGGAAGATCGTGTTGATCAGATCCTGCAGCAGCACACCGGTGCTGGAGCGCCGCACCGGATTCGTGCCGCCATCGCGGGACTGGCTGGCCAGCAGCTCGAAGCTGCCCCAGCGGAAGCGGCCGCCGTTGCCGGCCAGGCTGTAGTCGACGGGCCAGGTGCCGGTGGCATCCACCATCACCAGCCGGCCCTGCCGGTTGTAGAAGGAATACTGCCGTCCATCGCGGAAATCGACCCGGTAGGCCGTGCCGCTGGCGGTGGGGCGCTGCATCAGTTCACAGCGACCGGAGAAGATCCGGCGCCCCCGCTGGCTCAGATCGCAGAAGCCGTTGGTCGTGTTGGCGCGGGTCCAGCTCGGGTTGCCGGGCCGGCCAGGGCCGGCGCTGAGGCCGAACAGCTGCCCGCTCAGCCGATAGCTCACGTTGGACTGACGCCAGCCGTCGTCCCAGCAGGTCTGGCGCCGCAGGTCGCAGACCTCTCCGGTGCTGAGCTGGAACTCCCGGGGGCTGGGGCGACCCGAGAGCTTCCGGACCAGATCCTGCTCGGCCCGGTTGCCGAATTCCCGGCGGGTCAGCGGCAGCGAGATGCCGCCGCGGTCGTAGCAGATCCGGGTGCCCCGATCACAGATCACCCCGCTCTGGGGGAAGGTGATCGTGCCCGTCTTGGCCTGGGCCGGCATCGGCAGGGAACCGCAGAGCAGGGCCAGGCAGCCGGTGCTGACCGCCAGCCGCCGCCGTGAAGCCGTCAGAGCGTTCATGGGAGTGTTCATCGTGCTTGACGCCCCGAAGGTACGAGCCTGCCGGCGGCAGGGTGCGACCAGAGTCGGTCCTGCCGTCGAGCAGCGATGACAAGGTCTTTCGTCCCCGGGTCCGGGGCCGGCTGGCGGACGGCCTCCCCATCAAAAAAGGGCTCCCGCCTGAACGGAAGCCCTCGGATGGGGGGCTCAAGCCCTGCGGGAGCCCCTGTCGGGAGTCAGTCGAGATCCGGCATGGCCAGGGTGGGCTCGGCCTGCCGGTCGATGCCCTTCTCGAAGCCGGCGGCGGCGGCACGGGCGCGGCCCGCATGCCAGAGGTGACCCACCAGGAAGAAGAACGCCAGCACGAACTGGGTGGCGGAGAGCCACTGACGCACGTTCACGAAGTTCACCGAGTTGGGCTCGGTGATGATGCCGCCCACGGAGTTGAGGGAGGC
>CAYGQY010000506.1:0-1785 GCA_964352195.1 uncultured bacterium | reverse complement strand
GAGCGGGCCGGTGCCCCCGAGAGCAGGGCGCACCGCAAGATCTACCGCCCCTGGGGCTCCTACGACGGCGTGGTGGAGGGGGAGCGCTGGCAGGTCAAGACAATCGTGGTGAACCCCGGCGCCTCGCTCTCACTGCAGATGCACCACCACCGCAGCGAGCACTGGGTGGTGGTGAAGGGCACGGCGGTGGTGGAGAAGGACGGCGTGCAGGAGCTGGTGGGGGAGAACCAGAGCACCTACATTCCACTGGGGACGAAACACCGGCTCAGCAACCCGGGCAAGATCGCGGTGGAGATGATCGAGGTGCAGAGCGGCCCCTATCTGGGGGAGGACGACATCGTCCGCTTCGAGGACCGCTACGGCCGCAGCGACGCACCGGGGAATGAGCCGGCCCGCATGGCCCCGGCGGGACGGGGCACGGTCAGCCGCCCGGCGCACTGAGCACGGCATCCGCCGGCAGCACCCGGCCGATCAGGGCGGCCTCCGGGAAACCCGCCCGTCGCACCGCCTCAAGGGACGCCGCGGCCTGGGCGGGCGGCACGGCCGCCAGCAGCGGCCCGCAGGTCTGGGGATCCACCAGCAACTCCCGCCAGACCCCCAGGCCCGCAGCCCCGGGGTCAACGGCCAGCGTCATCCGGCCCGAGTCCAGCTCCCGCCAGGCCCCACGGTTGGCCGGCGCCAGGCTGCTGGCGAAGCCGCGCTCCAGCAGGGACCAGCTCCCCGGCAGGGTCGGGATGGCTCCGAGGTCGAGCTCCAGCCGCAACGGCAGGGGGGCGGCCCGCAGCATCTCCCCGAGGTGGCCCAGCAGGCCGAAGCCGGTCACGTCGGTGCAGGCCCGGCAGCCCTGGGCGGCCAGCACCTCCACCAGGGGCGCCTGACTCTGCTGCAGCACCGCCAGGGCGCCATCGATCCACTCCGGCCTGGCCGCTCCGGCCATGGCGGCGGCGAAGAGCACTCCACTGCCCAGTGGCCGGCTCAGCAGCAGGGCCTGGCCGGGCCGCAGGCCGCCCTTCGGCCAGAACCGCTCCGGAGGGCAGCAGCCGTTGACGGTCAGGGCCAGGATCAGCCCCTCCCCGGCGCTGCGCTGCTGGAGCGTGTGCCCCCCCACCAGCGGGGCGCCGAGCGGATCCAGCACCGAGCGCACCCCCGCCAGGGTCTGCAGCAGGCCGTCCTGCTGCAGGGTCGGGGCGGCCCGCGGCAGGGTCACCAGGGCCTGGGCACTGACCACCCGGGCGCCGGAGGCCCAGAGGTCGGAGCAGGCGTGCAGGGCGGTCAGCCGGCCGTTCAGCCAGTCATCGCTCACCAGGGCCGGAAACCCGTCGATGCTCTGGAGCAGCAGTTCACCCGCGGCGGTTTCGGCCACGACCGCGGCGTCATCACGCCGGGGGGGGCCACCATGGCCGTCAGCCGCGTCCTCATCCGCGCCAGGCTCCAGCCGCTCAAGGGCCGCCGTCAGCGCATCGGCTCCCAGCTTGGCGGCGCAGCCGCGGCAGGGCATCGCCGCCCCGCCGGCCCCCATCGGCTCCAGGGCCGTGAAACGGGCGAGGAAGCGCCGGTCGATGCGCTCCTTCCACCGCCAGATCCAGCGGGAGGGCCCCAGGGCCAGCGGTCCCCAGAGGGCCAGGGCCCGGGGGACGCCATCCACGGCGCCACCGTCCCCCAGCAACTGAAGGGCCCGGGCCTGGGGGCGCCAGCGACGCAGGGGCCGCGCCGTTCTCCCGGTGGAGGCGGCCAGGGAGCGGCGTAGGTTGCTCTCCAGGGTCGGTGCGGCCCGCACCGCCCAGA
>CAYGQY010000505.1:0-1799 GCA_964352195.1 uncultured bacterium | reverse complement strand
GCGCCTGGTAGGCCCACTCGGTGGGCTGCACGTCGGAGAACTGGGTGATGCTGGTCACCTGAGCTTTCTTGCCGGCGTACTGATTGATGCCGTCAAGATTGAGATCGGCAGCAGACGCAGCCATGGGGGCCATCAGCCCAAGTGCGGCTGGAGCCAGCAACAGTTGCTGGAACGGTTTCATGAAATCCTCACACCAATTGAGGGAAGGCCCATGGAATGGGCACTGCAGGATTGTATCGGTCAGCAGATGTCAGATGTTCAACCCAGAGCACCATCCAATGTAGTGAAGACAACATCGGATCGGGTCTGATGGCAGGCTTGCGGGCCGAAGTGGCGGGCCCATCGCAGCAAAGACCCACACAAAAAAGCCATGGCCTGAGCCATGGCTTTTGGGGAAGACATCGCTGAAGAGGATTTCAGCGATGCCTCAGGATTCCATCAGCAGATCAACGTGTGAGGAAAGGAATCTGCTGGATGGCTGCGATCAACCGATCAGAACTTGAAGGTGGTCTTGACCAGACCGCCGAAGTTGTTGAAGGTTTCGTCGCTGTCGGCTTTCTGGAACTGGCCCAGAGGAACACTCAGGTAGAAGATCGCCGGGGTCACGCTGATGTTGTCGGTGACCTGGAACTTGTACCACCACTCCCAGGCGTAGTTGCCGTCGTTGGGGGAGAGCAGATCGTCATCACCCGAGCCGGTCAGGAAGGTGGCCTGACCAACGGCCATACCGGCCGCATTGCCCTTGATGAACACGTCGGTCCACTGCAGACCCACGTACCAGGACTGGGTCGTGGCCCCGTCGATGGCACTTTCCAGAGCCCCGGCGGAGCTGCTGCTGGCGCTGTGGGAGTTGAGACCCCAGCCGGTGCTGATCGAGGGGATCCAACCGGAGTTGGAGGGTTGCCAGTAGGCACTGATGCCCACGGAGTTCACGCTGTCCGACAGGGCATAGCCCAGGTTGGCCAGGGGAGTGCCGTTACCGCCGTAGAGGCCGGCCAGACCACCCTGAGGGGAGGTGTAGGTGTAGGCCGCAGCGAGACCGAAGTTCTCGTTGCTCCAGGCGATCTGGGCGGTACCCGTCTGGGCCGAGGACTCGTTGCCGATGCCGCCGGGGTTGGCGAAGTTCTCGTTGGGGCTGCCGTTGTTGCCGTTAGCGGCCACGTAGTTGGCACTGATGCTGAAGCCGCCGCTCTGCCACCAGAGGCCACCACCGGAACCGAGGGTCAGGGGGTAGGCGCCGGGGGCGCCGCCATAGGTGAAGATGTCGAGAACGGTGTCAGCCGGGTAGACGCTCGGCCAGAAGGCGAGCATGTCGTCCTGACGGACCTTGCCACCGATCGTGGCGGTGAAGCTCTTGCCCAGGGGGAACTGGTAGAAGAGGCGGTTGACTTCAACCGAGTCGGCACCGGAGGCACCCTCGAAGGCCACCTCAAAGGCGTTCAGGCCCACGAGGTTGTTGGGGTTGGCGGCACCCCAGGGGCTGGAGGAGTAGTTACCGGCCCGCAGACGGGTACGGAGCAGGTCCTTGCCGGTGAAGCTGGTGTCGAGGTAGAGGTCGAGGTTGTAGTTGAAGGCGACGGCACCCTGCTGGGCCGCGGCCGTGTCAGAAAACTTCGGATTGAGGCTGTCGGGGATGCCGCTGTTCTGGTTGAACGGACGGGCGGAACCGCCGAAGCTGTTGCCACCGATCGTGAAGGTGGCGACACCGCGGAGCTTGGTGGTGGTGGAGAACTGGTTGGCCTCCAGCTCACCCACCTTGGCTTCGAGATTGTCGACCCGGCCCCGCAGGATGGCGAGTT
>CAYGQY010000504.1:0-1806 GCA_964352195.1 uncultured bacterium | reverse complement strand
GCCCCCCCCGGCCGAGGAGTTCCCCGGCGAAGTGGAGATGAGCCTGGTGGAGCACCTCGAAGAACTGCGCCGGCGCGTGCTGCGCAGTCTGCTGGTGGTGTTGGTGTCGGCAGGCGTCTGCCTGGCCGTGGTCCGCCCCCTGGTGCGGCTGCTGCAGGTTCCGGCGGTGGGGATGCGCTTTCTGCAGCTGGCACCGGGGGAGTTTCTGTTCGTCTCGCTGAAGGTGGCGGGCTATGCCGGCCTGACCCTGGCCCTGCCCTACGTGCTCTACGAGTTGCTGGCGTTTGTGCTGCCGGGCCTCACCCGCCGCGAGCGCCGCCTGGTGGCCCCGGCGGTGGGCGCTTCGGCCGTGCTGTTCATGGCGGGGCTGGCCTTTGCCTGGTGGGCCCTGGTGCCGGCGGCGCTGCGTTTTCTGGTCAGCTATGGCGCCGATGTGGTGGAGCCGATCTGGTCGATCGAGCGCTACCTCGACTTCGTGCTGCTGTTGATGGTGGCCACCGGTCTGGCCTTCCAGCTGCCGGTGCTGCAGTTGCTGCTCGGTGCCTTCGGCCTGATCGACTCACGCGCCATGCTGGCCGCCTGGCGCTGGGTGGTGCTGGTGGCGGCACTGGCTGGAGCGGTGCTGACCCCCTCCACTGATCCGGTCACGATGCTCCTGCTCACCGGGGCGATCACCGCCCTCTTCCTGGTGGGTGTGGCGCTGGTGGCCCTGGCGGAGCGCCTGCGGCCCCGACCGGCCTGAGGCGGTAGCTGACCCTCGCCCGGACCCGGCCAGCCCGGTTCAGAGCAGGAACTCACTGGTGCGGCCCCCCTTGGAGGGCTCCAGGGCCAGGCTCATCGCCTTGCCGAGGCGCGGCTTCTCGCGGGTGGTGCGCAACCACTGGCGCACCTGCTCCTCCACCCCCAGCTCATTGAGCACCTCGAGCAGCTCCCGCAGCCGCGCCTCGTAGGCGCTGGCGTCAAGCGGAAACGACTGCTGCTCCAGGTAGGCCCACATCACCTGGAGGTAGAGCCGGCCGCGGCGCTGCACGATCTGCAGGTCATAGGAGGCCTGCCAGCGGGAGCGCAGCAGCTCCAGCACTTCCTCGAACCGGAGAGGCTGCGGCATGGGGGACACGGCGGGATCGGGGAGCGGCTCCGGGGCGCCTCACGACAGCATGTTGCGCCGCCGGATGAGACCCCTGTCGTGGCCAAGCGTGGCGGGAAGGGCAACGGTCATAATGTCGCCACGTCGCTTCGGCACCAAGGAACGCCTCGTATGACCCAGATCCCTGTGAGCGATGTGCCCGGAATGGGTCGTCGGCAGTTCATGAATCTGCTCACCTTCGGCTCGGTCACCGGCGTGGCCCTCGGTGCCCTCTATCCGGTCGTCAACTACTTCATCCCGCCCCGGCCGGCCGGGGGTGGCGGCGGCACCACCGCCAGGGACGAACTGGGCAACACTGTCACCGCCAGCGGCTGGCTCAGCACCCACAAGGAAGGTGACCGCAGCCTGGTCCAGGGGCTGAAGGGCGATCCCACCTATCTGCTGGTGGAAGGCTCCGAGGCGATCGGCAGCTACGGCATCAATGCCATCTGCACCCACCTGGGCTGCGTCGTGCCCTGGAACAGCGGCTCCAACAAGTTCATCTGCCCCTGCCACGGCAGCCAGTACGACGCCACCGGCAAGGTGGTGCGCGGCCCCGCACCCCTGTCCCTGGCCCTGGCGAACGTCACGGTCGAGAACGACACCGTGTTCCTCAGCCAGTGGAGCGATACCGATTTCCGCACCGGCGACAAGCCGTGGTGGGCCTGATCCGTCCGCCC
>CAYGQY010000503.1:0-1808 GCA_964352195.1 uncultured bacterium | reverse complement strand
GGCGGGCGCCCCCCGATCGGAGGGCGCCCGCCCCCGCAGCGGCGCCGAGATCCGCGCGGCCTTTCTCGACTTCTACGAGCAGCGCGGCCACCGGCGCCTGGCCAGCGCCTCGCTGATTCCCGACGACCCCACGGTGCTGCTCACCATCGCCGGCATGCTGCCCTTCAAGCCGGTGTTCCTGGGCCAGGCGCCGCGGCCGGCGCCAAGGGCCACCAGCAGCCAGAAGTGCATCCGCACCAACGACATCGAGAACGTGGGCCGCACGGCGCGGCACCACACCTTCTTCGAGATGCTGGGCAACTTCTCCTTCGGCGACTACTTCAAGGAGCAGGCGATCCGCTGGGCCTGGGAGCTGAGCACCGAGGTGTTCGGCCTCTCAGCTCAGAACCTGGTGGTGAGCGTGTTCCGCGACGACGACGAAGCGGCGGCGATCTGGCGCGACGTCGTGGGGGTGAACCCCAGGCGCATCATCCGCATGGATGAGGCCGACAACTTCTGGGCCTCCGGCCCCACCGGCCCCTGCGGCCCCTGTTCGGAGATCTACTACGACTTCCAGCCCGAACGGGGCGACGAGGGCCTCGATCTGGAGGACGACAGCCGTTTCATCGAGTTCTACAACCTGGTGTTCATGGAGTCGAACCGCGACGCAGGCGGCAACCTCACGCCGCTGGCGAACCGCAACATCGACACCGGCCTGGGCCTGGAGCGCATGGCCCAGATTTTGCAGGGCGCGGCCAACAACTACGAAACCGATCTGATCTATCCGCTGATCGAATCGGCGGCGGGCCTGGCCGGCGTGGCCTACCCCAGCCTCGACGAAAAGGGCAAGACCAGCCTCAAGGTGATCGCCGACCACAGCCGCGCCATCACCCAGCTGATCGGCGATGGGGTGAGCGCCAGCAACCTGGGCCGCGGCTACATCCTGCGCCGGCTGCTGCGGCGGGTGGTGCGCCACGGCCGCTTGCTGGGCATCGACCGGCCCTTCCTGGCGGCCATGGGCGAGGCGTCGATCGCCCTGATGGGCCAGGCCTACCCCCAGCTCCGGGAGCGCCGCGAGCTGATCCTCGGCGAGCTGGAGCGGGAGGAGGCCCGCTTCCTGGGCACGCTCGAGCGGGGCGAGAAGCTGCTGGCTGAAGTGCTGGCCACCCGGCCCCGCCAGATCAGCGGCGAGCAGGCCTTCGAGCTCTACGACACCTACGGCTTCCCCCTGGAGCTCACCGAGGAGATCGCCCAGGAGCACGGGCTCACGGTGGATCTGCCGGGCTTCGAGGTGGCCATGGAGGCCCAGCGCCAGCGGGCCAAGGCCGCGGCCGTGAGCCTCGATCTCACCCTGCAGGGTGCCATCGAGCAGCTGGCGGCGTCGCTGCAGCCCACGGCCTTCAAGGGCTATGAGGCCCTGGAGCACCCCAGCTGCGTGCTGGCCCTGGTGGTGAACGGCGCCCCGGCCGAGCGGGCCATGGCGGGGGATGGGGTGCAGATCGTGCTGGATGGCACGCCCTTCTACGGCGAGGGGGGCGGCCAGGTGGGCGACCGCGGCCTGCTGCTGGGCGGTGGCGACCAGACCGCCGCCGATGCCGGCGTGATCGTGAGCATCGCCTCGGTGAGCCGCAACCGCAGCGTGTTCGTGCACGACGGCCGCGTCGAGCGGGGCAGCCTGGCGGTGGGGGATCTGGTGACGGCCCGGGTGGACCCGGCCTGCCGCCGGCGGGTTCAGGCCCACCACAGCGCCACCCACCTGCTGCAGGCGGCGCTGAAGCAGGTGGTGGATCCGGCCATCAGCCAGGCCGGCTCCCTGGTGGACTTCGAGC
>CAYGQY010000502.1:0-1813 GCA_964352195.1 uncultured bacterium | reverse complement strand
CTACACCTGGGTGGTGCAGCCCGGCCTCGACAAGGACTACGGCGAGGGCTTCACCCAACGGCTGGAGCAGGCCTTCACCGGCCTCAACCCCAAGGATCCCCGCCAGGCCCAGATCCTGGAGCTGTTTGGTGCCAAAACGTTCGTACCCGCCACCAACGCGCAGTACGAGGCCATCGAGGCCGTGGGACGCCAGGTGGGCAAGATCCGCTGAGCGGGACCACCGGCGGCCCCTACCCTGGCAGTTCGTGCCGGCAGCGCCATGGAGTTCAAGGGCAGCCTGGAGGAGCTCCAGGCCCTCGTCGCGGGTCTCGGCCAGCGGGGCCACTGGGTGCACGAGGGCAGCTTCGAGATGTTCGTGGTCGACGACGCGGAGACCAACCTTCGGCTGAACTGGTGGCCCGGCAGCGGCCAGTTGCAGCTGGTGGGGGATCCGGCCCAGCGGCTCACTCTGCTGAAGCAGCTGGAGCAACGGCTGGCCGAGGGGCGATCCAGCTGATCCAACCGGCCGGAGCCCCGTGCTGAGCGCCCGGGACGATCGGGCCGTTCTGACCCTGGAGGGCATTACCGTGCCCGGTCGCAGCGCGCCCCGGCTGGAGGGGGTGTCCCTGCGGCTACAGCCGGGCGAACGGGTGGCCCTGGTGGGTCCGAGCGGAGCGGGGAAGAGCACCCTGCTGGCGGTGGCCAACGGCCTGCTGGCCCCCGCCGTGGGGACGGTGCTCTGGCACGGACAGCCGCCGGCGCGCAACCGGCGGCGCCGGCGCCGCCAGCAGGCCCGCATCGGCACCCTCTGGCAGGACCTGCGCCTGATCGAGGAACTCACCGTGCAACAGAACCTCAATGCCGCCCGTCTGGCGAGCTGGGGCTGGCCGAAGGCGGTGCTCAACCTGCTGCTGCCGCTCGAGACTGCGGCCAACGCCGCCGCCCTGGCCGCGGTGGATCTTGAGGCCGGCCTGCTGGCGCAGCCGGTCACGGCCCTCTCGGGCGGCCAGCGGCAACGGCTGGCCCTGGCGCGGCTGCTGCGGCAGGAGAGCGACCTGCTGCTGGCCGATGAACCCCTGGCCCACCTGGATCCCCGCCTGGCCCTGGAGCTACTGGCGCTGCTGCTGGCCCAGGCCGGGCCGGGCCGGGCCCTGCTGCTCAGCCTGCACCGCCCCGATCTGCTCGATGGTTTCGACCGGGTGGTGGCACTGCGTCAGGGCCGGCTGGTGCTGGACGCCCCCCCAGCGGCCCTTGAAGCCGGCTGGCTCGAGGCCCTCTACCGGTCGGGTCCATGAGCCTGGCCCTGGGCCACCGGCGGGCCTGGCTGCGGCCCGCCGCACCGTTGCTGGTGCTCCTGCCCGCCCTGGTCTGGCTGCCGCTGCTGGCTGTCCTGCCCGGACTCGTGCACGGGGGTGGCTGGGCCCTGATCGGCCGGTTTGCCCTGGCGGCGCTGACGCCCTCCCTCGATCCGCTGGTGCTGGGATCGGCCCTGAACGGCCTGGGCGTCACAGTGGGCATCGCCCTCCTGAGCTGGACGCTGAGCCTGGCGCTGGGGGTGCTGGGGGGCCTGCTGAGCTCCCGGACCGTCTGGAGCATCGGCATCGGCAGCGCCTGGCCTGCGGAGGGGATCCGCCGGCTGCTGGCGGTGCCCCGGTCGATCCACGAGCTGCTCTGGGGGCTGCTGCTGCTCCAGCTGGTGGGGCTGCAGCCGGCGGTGCTAAACAACCTTCATGGGGGGGGGGGGGTGGGCGAAGGAGTTTCGTTCGCGCCCGCTCAGCGTGCGTGGACCATGCGAGATCGTTCGGCGGCGGGACATATTGGTTATCCTCAGGAT
>CAYGQY010000501.1:0-1818 GCA_964352195.1 uncultured bacterium | reverse complement strand
TGCCCTGACGGGCGTGGGCCAGCTGCCTAACCACGGCGCGGTGCACCAGGTCGTTGGCGGAACTTTTCTTGGCGACCTTGAGGTCGAGGGCAGCCTTGCCGGCTTCCTTGCCCTGCCAGTCGCGAATCACACAATCAGCCATGTTCTCGGTTCTCCTCAGTTCCCGACCTTGGCGCCCACCCGGTTCGCCGGGCAGATGTTGAGCAGGGCTCCTGGCTTGCCGGGCACGGACCCCTTCACCACCAGCAGGTTGCGCTCGGTGTCCACCTTCAGGATCACGAGGCCGCGGGTGGTGATCTGCTTGCCGCCGTAGCGACCGGCCATGCGCTTGCCCGGGTAGACCCGGCCAGGCGTGGTGCCGGCGCCGGTGGAGCCCGGCTCGCGGTGGTTCTTGGAGCCGTGGGTCATCGGACCGCGGCTGAAGCCATGACGCTTCTGGTAACCGGAGAAGCCCCGGCCCATGGTGTCGCCACTCACGTCGACCTTCTGGCCCGTCTCGAAGGCGGAGACAGAGATGACGGCGCCGAGCTCCAGCCCATCCAGACTGTCGACCCGGTATTCCTTGAGATGGCGGAGAACGTCCTCGCCAGACTTGGCAAGGTGGCCCTTGGCGGGCTTGTTGACCAGCTTCTCGCGGATGTCGCCGAAGCCCAGCTGCACGGCGGTGTAGCCGTCCGTGCTGCTGGATTTGAGTTGGGTGATGCGGCAGGGGCCAGCCTCGATCACGGTGACCGGGATGGACTTGCCTGCCTCGTCGAAGAACTGGGACATGCCCAGTTTCTTCCCAAGAATGCCGATGGACATAGGTAGGGAGTCAACGCCAGCTGGACCACCGGAAGAATCCGGTGAAGCTGAGGCAAGAGGAAGCAGTGGTCTGGCTGGGCCTTGAAAGTTCTGGCCAAGACTCGTCATCGGCCCGACTGCCTTGAGCAGACGGCTGACCGTCGTTGGATCACCCGTAGGTGAACAGCGACAGGAGATGGGAGTCCCGGATCACAAAAGTCAGGGCGCTAGCGAGACAGAGCGAACTCTGTTCAGCGCGGCTGGGACTGGCCTGGACCGGACCGGCCGCACTCCGGAGAGGGGCTGGTGCGTTCAGGAAGTTTCCCGGCGGATGGTCGGCAATCACGCTGCAGGCCGGAACCTGACATCACAATCTGGACTGTCCGCACGGGCCGGATCGATCACCACCACTGGTGATCTGGTGCAGGGTTCCGGAGGCCCGGCTAGCGGACGGGCGCGGATTCGAAGCACAGCGATTAAATGTAACGCATGACCTGACCCCCCCATCACGGCCTGGGGGCTGGTCGGATCCTGGTGGTGTGTCTACGGCTGCCCGTCTGTGTTCGCGAGGTGCTGCGGCTGCAGTTCCGGGTCTGCTGGGCAGTGGCGTCTGGACCGGAATGGGGCCGGGGCTGTCAAACTTGCCGGGAGCCTGAGCCGATTCCACCATGCCACTGCTGCTCTCCGGTCGCGGATTCCGGCAGGATCTCGAGAACGCTGGAGTCCTCGCGCTGTTCGCGCCCCTGGAGGGAGGTGCTGAGACCCGGCTGATGCGCCGACTCCGGGCGGCTGGCTATCGCGCCCAGATCACCTCGGCCCGGGGCCTCGGTGACCCCGAGGCCTTCCTGATGCAGTTGCACGGTGTACGCCCTCCCCATCTGGGCCACCAGAGCGTGGGGCGCACGGCTGCGGTGGGTGAGGTGCACCGGGTGATGCCTCAGCTGGGCAGCCTCCTGGAAGGTCATGGTCCGATCCTGCTCTGGCTGCTGGAGGGCAAGGTGCTCTCCACGGCAGAGCTGAGCTCCCTGATCGACC
>CAYGQY010000500.1:0-1827 GCA_964352195.1 uncultured bacterium | reverse complement strand
AATCAGGCGAGATCGAGCCGCGGGGCTCGGGAGAGGCGGGGGGACTTCAGGCCGGGCCCGTAGTCGAAGAAGCGCTGCAGCCCCCCCTCGGCCCAACGCTGCCGCTGCCGCCAGAGGGCCGGCACGGTCAGCACCGCCTCCTCCTCCACCGGCGGATCCCAGAGCAGGCCCACGGGCTCGCCGGCCAGCAGCAGGCGGAAACTGAGATCGAGGTCGTCGGTGACGGTGGCCTCGTTGAAGCCACCGCAGGCCAGCACGGCCTCGCGGCGCAAGAGCTGACCGTTGCCGCGCAGTTCGGCGATACCGGCGGCCTGCAGGCGGCCCTCCTGAATGGCGGCATCGAAGGCCATCTCCATCGCCTGGGCCCGGGTCAGGAGGTTGCGCGCCATGTTGACCACGGCCTTGCGGAGCTGGACGGCCGACCATCCGCCGTTCTCGGCATGGGGAATGAGCCGCTCCAGCAGGTCCTCCTGCAGGCCGGCGTCAGCGTCGAGTACCAGCATCCAACGGCCCTCGAGATGCTCGAGCACGGCGTTGAGCGCCCCCGATTTGCCCCCACCGGCATCCCGGGGCCGCCTCAGCACCCGCAACTGGGGGCAGCGCGCCTGCAAGCGGGCCAGGATCTCCGGAGTGCGGTCCTCGCTGCCGTCATCCACCACCCAGAGCAGCAGGTCCGCCTTCGGGTAGCGCAACCGCTCGATCCGCTCCACCAGGCGGCCGATCACCGCCTGCTCATCCCGGGCCGCCACCACCACATCCACCGCCGGCCAGGGGCCGGCGATGGGTCCGCCGGCCGTGGATCCGGGGCCCGGCGGCCGCCTCCAGATCCTCACCAGCACCGTGCGGACCACATACAACCCCAGCAGCAGGGTCAGACCCGCGGCGGGCAGCAGATTGCGGGGAGGCTCCAGCCAGTGGGGGGCCACCCCGGCCCAGCCGCAGAGCACCACGAACAGGGCGGCCTTGCCGCGACGGCCCTCGGCACCGGGTCCGGCGGCTGTCATGGACGTCTCGTCATGGCAACCCTGCCGACATGGACAGTCCCGTGCATCGGGCTGAACTCTAAAGGGCCTGGCCGAGAGCCTCCACCGGTCCCAGCTGGGTGCCCGGGTAGTAATGGGCCAGGATCTTCGCCAGGCTCCAGCCGCGGCCCCCCAGATCGATGGCCCCGGCCTGGGACAGGCCGGCCCCGTGGCCAAAGCCGCCGCCACGGAACCGCCACACCCCCGGCCCCTCGGCCTGGATCGTGAACAGCGTGCTGGGCAGCTGCCGGAAGGTGCGGCGGATCGCGTCGAGTCGCAACACCCGCTGCCCGGTGCTGCCCTCCACCGCCAGCGCCAGCACCCGCCCGCTCGGCCCCCGTTCGAGCACGGCCAGCCGCTGCGGCTGGCCCACGCCGCCGGGCCCCCGTTCCAGGGCCTGGCGGATCCCGGCGGCATCCAGCCGTCGGGACCAGCGGAAGACCGGATGGCCGGCTCCATAGGCGCCGCCCCCCTGACCCAGCAGGTCGGGCAGGAGCGCCGGCGGCAGGGGGACGGCGAAGCGCTCGGAGAAGGGGGGCGACCCGTCCGGCCGGGCCTTCAGGTAGGGCAGCGACGGCCCGCTCCAGGCCTCCTCAAACCCGGCGGAGATGCCGCCGTTGCTGGCGTGATAGACGGCGTGGATGGGTTGTCCCTGCCAGCTCAGCACCTGCCCCCGCGTCGCCGCAATGGCCCGCCGCACCGCCCCACCGGCCTGACGGGGATCCGCATAGACCTGGCATTGGGTGTCGGCGCAGAGGTGGTAGCCGTCCACGCCATAGCGATGGCTGTTGCGCAGGGCCCAGGT
>CAYGQY010000499.1:0-1827 GCA_964352195.1 uncultured bacterium | reverse complement strand
CGTCGATGCCGTAGCGCATCTTCAGCACGCTGCGCTGCACCTCCGGCAGCTGCTCCAGCAGCGCCCGCATGTCCCCCCGCAGGCATTCCCCATCGACGCTCTCGGCCGGCAGCGTGCCTTCCGCCTGCAGCAGATCCAGCAGTTCGGTGTCATCGCCGTCGCCCACCTTCGTCTCCAGGCTCACCGGCTGCCGCGCCCGGCAGAGCAGGTCCTTGACCTCCTCCTCCGGCAGCTCCACCGCCACCGCCAGCTCGCTCAGGCTCGGGGTGCGGCCCAGCTCCTGGCTCAGCTCCCGCTGGCCCTTCTTCAGCTTGTTGAGCGTTTCGGTGATGTGGATCGGCAGCCGGATCGTGCGGCTCTTCTCGGCGATCGCCCGGGTGATCCCCTGGCGGATCCACCAGTAGGCGTAGGTGGAGAACTTGTAACCGCGGGTGGGATCGAACTTCTCCACCCCCCGCACCAGACCGATCGTGCCCTCCTGGATCAGGTCCAGCAGCTCCATGTTCCGCTTGGTGTATTTCTTGGCCACGCTCACCACCAGGCGCAGGTTGGCCGCCACCATCCGCTCCTTGGCGCGGCGGCCGCTGGCCAGCTTGCGCTTGAGCAGCGCCGGCGTGAGCGAGGCCGCCGCCGCCCATTCCGCCGGGCTGGGGGCCTGGCCACCAGCCCGCATCTGCAGTTCCACCTCCACCTCCTCGAGCCGCATCAGCTCCTGCACCTGTCGGCCCAGGGTGATCTCCTGCTCATGGCTGAGCAGCGGCACCCGGCCGATGTCGCGCAGGTAGGAACGCACCAGATCGCCGCTGGGCACGAGGGAGGCGGAGTCGGCAGCGGCCACGGGAAGGGAGGGCATGGAGCCGGAAAGGGAGTTAGGAAACCTTTGTGTTTCGTAAATTACCATCGACTGTCCCATTCCGGCCAGGGGCGCCTCCCACCGGCCCCCCGCAGCGGCGAGACTGACTCTGGAGTGATCGGCTGCGGCCAGACCGGGACAGGGATGACGGCGGAACGCCTGCAGAAGCTGTTGGCCGGTGCGGGCCTCTGTTCGCGCCGGCGCGCCGAGGAGCTGCTCGTCCAGGGGCGGGTGCGGGTGAACGGGGCGGTGGCCCGGCTTGGCGACCGGGCCGATCCACGGCTGGATCGGGTCGAGCTTGACGGCCAGCCCCTGCGGGAGCGGGCCGCGCCGATCACCCTGCTGCTGCACAAGCCCGCCGGCGTCCTCTGCAGCTGCCGGGATCCCCACGGCCGCACCACCGTGCTGGACCTGCTGCCGCCGGAGCTCTCCCGTGGCACCGGGCTGCACCCGGTGGGGCGCCTCGATGCGGACAGCCGCGGCGCTCTCCTGCTCACCAACGACGGTGATCTGACCCTGCGCCTGAGCCATCCACGCCATGGCCACCGCAAGACCTACCAGGTGTGGGTGGAGGGACATCCGTCCCCTGAGGTGCTGGAGCGCTGGCGCCTGGGCGTACCGCTCGACGGGCGTCCTAGCCTGCCCGTCGCGCTGCGTCGGATCCGGAGCCGGCGCCATGGAACACTGCTGGAGCTGGTCCTGCGGGAGGGCCGAAACCGGCAGATCCGCCGCACGGCCCAGCGGCTTGGCCATCCGGTCCAGGACCTGGAGCGGGTGGCGATCGGCCCGCTGCAACTCGGCGCTCTGCCGGAGGGCTGTTGGCGCCACCTGGAGCCCGGGGAGTGGGACGATCAGGCGATGGCCCCCCAGGCCAGCGACGCCGGCCCGGTCTGATCGGCCAGGCTGTCGCCATCCACCTCGACGCCCGCTGCGACCCGGCCGATCGATGCCACGCTCCAGCATCCCCACCGTCG
>CAYGQY010000498.1:0-1831 GCA_964352195.1 uncultured bacterium | reverse complement strand
CCCCCGGCGCCGGCAGCGGCGCGGGCGGGGATGGACTGTCGGCCCTGGCCCTCCCCCCGGCGGCAGCAGCACTCCGGGCGCCCGCCGTCGTTCTCGTGGACGTCCTGGCCGCTGGTCGTGGCCCTGCTGGTCGGAGCCCTGCTGCTGGCGCCGGAGCGGCCCGAGGAACTGGCGGCAATCTGTGAGCGCCATAACGGTCCACAGGTCTGCCGCGTCTGGTGAGCGGCGGTGCGCGGGCCAAGGGCCGCCGCCAGGTTCAGGCCGCCTGCAGGTTCAGGCTCGGCTCCGGATGGGCCCACTGCAGCAGCCGCACCGCCAGCCGCAGATCGCCGTCCATCCAGGCGCGGATCGCCATGGCCCGACGTGGATCGTAGAAACGCTGACGCCGGTACCAGTCGAAGGCGTCGGCATCACTCTTGTGGCCGTTGCAGGCCAGGCAGGCCGGCACACAGTTTTCGGTCACGCTCAGGCCACCGCGGCAGCGGGGAAGCAGATGGTCGATCGATTCAGATCGATCGCCGCAATAAATACATCGATGATGGGTGACAGTGTGGAGGGATTGTCGCCAACGGCGGACACGTAATTTGGGGCAGAGATCCTCAAGGAATACCGCATCCCTGACGTGCATCCCATCACCTCGGTTGGGGCGATTCTGCCGTCAATCGCCCATGGATCAATGTGTCCAAGGCTGCACTTTTCTGCCCTTCAGACTCCGATTGCATCGTCTCCCAGCCGACCTAAGATCGACGTCGCGTCGGTCCAGGATCCCCGCTGAGCGCCGCTTCCGCTGCCCCCGCACGGCTCGATCGCTGTGTGATGGCCCTCGGGCCTTCCGGTCTGATCGAAGTGCGCTCGCCATTCGATCCCGTCACCCAGGCCCAGCTGCGGCGGATCCGCCCCTCCGGGCGGTGGAGGGCGGCCCGCCGTTGCTGGGAGTTTCCGCTGGAGGCGTCGGCCGTCCTCAGGGTCCGGCTGGCCGATCGGTTCGGGATCGAGCCGGAACTCGCCGAATGGATGGACTGGCTGGAGCAGCCCCTGCCTCCCCTGCCCCCCCACCGGCAGCTGGTGGCCGCGGCCGATCTGGAGGCCCCTTTGCCCGATGGCCGTCGTCTGTTCCGCCACCAGCGCACCGCGGCCCGCTGGCTGCTGGCCCGGCGTGGAGCGGTGCTGGCCCATGCGATGGGGCTCGGCAAGACCCTCACCGCCCTGGTGGCGGCCCGGGCCCTGGTGCGCCAGGCGGACTGCCGGATCGCCGTGGTGGCGCCGGTCGGGTTGCATCCATTCTGGCGCGGGGAGGCCTTTGCCCTCCAGCTCGAGCTGGAGCTGCTGAGCTGGGCCCGCCTTCCCCGGGCCCTGCCGCCGGCCGGCACGGTTTTGATCGTCGATGAGGCCCACTTCGCCCAGACCCTCGCCGCCAGCCGCACCCAGGCCCTGCTGCGGCTGGCCCGCCACCCCCGTCTGCGGGCGATCTGGCTGCTGAGCGGAACGCCGATGAAGAACGGACGCCCCAGTCAGCTCTTTCCGTTGCTGGTGGCGATCGACCATCCACTCGGACGGGACCAGCTCGGATTCGAGCAGACCTACTGCCAGGGGCACTGGCGGGAGCGAGCGGGCCGGCGCCACTGGCAGGCGACCGGGGCCGAACGTCTGGAGGAACTGCGGCGCTTGACCCGGCCTCTGCTCCTGCACCGCCGCAAGCAGGACTGCCTGGATCTGCCGCCGAAACGGCGCCTGCTGCGGCCGGTGGAGCTGTCGGAGAGTGAAGGGCGTGGATTTCAGCACCGCCTCCAGCGCCAGGTGGAGGAGTACCGCGGGCGGGTGGTCCGGGGGG
>CAYGQY010000497.1:0-1831 GCA_964352195.1 uncultured bacterium | reverse complement strand
CCCGCCCACAGGCCAGCGGTGCGGCCCCGCGCGGACAGCCGCGGATCCTGATAATGGGATCGCATCGGAACGGATGGGTGCCAGGCACCTCGAGGCCCATCGTCAAGCCGGCGTCCAGCGGAACCCGCTCCGACACCCCCAAGCCGCTGCGCCGCGAATTCGATCGCCTGCGGCGTTGGCGTTCCCGGCGCACGGTGCCCCAGTTCACGGTGATCACCGGGTTATTGGTGATCATCATCGGCACGATGCTGATGGCCCTGCCCGTCTTCTCGACTGAGAGCGTCGGCCTCTGGGAGGCCATGTTCACCGTGGTGTCGGCCATCACCGTGACCGGCCTCTCGATCGTGGATGTGGGCCGCGACCTCACCGGGGCCGGCCAGGTGCTGCTGGCCGCCCTGATGCTCACCGGTGGGCTGGGCCTGATGGCGATCACCACCTTCCTGCAGGGCTTCGTGCAGGGGGGCTCGGGGCTCCGCCGCCGCCTCGACCATGGCCGGGCCATGGATGAATTCGGAGTCGGCGGCATCGGCAACACCTTCCACTCCATCGTGATCACGGCCGCCTGGGTGATTGGCCTGGGCACCGCGGTGCTGTTCACCCTCGGCTTCCGCGACATCGACCGGCCGATGGTGCGCCTCTGGGCCTCGCTGTTCCACTGCATCAGCGCCTACAACAATGCCGGCTTCACCCTCTGGAGCGACAGCCTGATGCGCTACCAGACCAATCCGGTGGTGAATCTGGTGATCATGGTGATGATCGTGGCGGGGGGAATCGGCTACAGGGTCACCAACGATCTCTGGCAGAACCGCTTCAAGTTCAAGCAGATCCGCAGCTTCTGCCTGCACACCCGGCTGGTGGTGCGGGTCTCGTTCGTGCTGGTGGTGGTCGGTGCGGTGGGGCTGCTGTTCACCGAGCACGTCAGCCGCTTCACAGGGTTCACCCCCCTGCCGTGGTGGCAGGAGCTGCAGGTGGTGCTGTTCCAGTCGGTGAGCGCCCGCACCGCCGGATTCAACACCGTGACCCTCTCGGTGGCCACGATCTCGGAGGCGGGGCTGTTGCTGATGATGACGCTGATGTTCATCGGCGCCAGTCCCGGCGGCACCGGCGGGGGCATCAAGACCACCACCTTCGCGGCCCTGGTGGCGGCCACCCGCTCCACCCTGCGGGGGGAGGACACGGTGGTGATCCGGCGCCGGACCATTTCCGACAAGGTGGTGCTGCGGGCGATCGGCGTGACCCTCTCCTCACTTCTGTTTGTGCTGCTGATGGCCCTGCTGCTGGGGTTCGACCGCTCCCTCAACCTGGAGGGTCAGGTGTTCAGCTTCCAGGAGAAGCTGTTCACCTGCATCTCGGCCTTCGCCACCGTGGGGCTCGACGTGGGGGTGACGGCCCAGCTCAACCGCTGGGGCCAGCTGGTGCTGATGGTGGGCATGTTCGTGGGCCGGATCGGCATCCTGCTGCTGCTCTCCGCCCTGTTCGGCAGCCATCCGCGGCCGCGGATCTCCTATCAGCACGAAGACCTGTATCTGTAGGCTGATCGGCGAAGGCCCATGGGCGGGGAGGATGGCCGGCAGCGCCCCTCCAGCCATGCCGCCCCGTTCAGGCCATCTCGTCCTGCGCCGCCCCGATGACTGGCATGTGCATCTGCGCGACGGCGCCCTGCTGCGGGCGGTGGCGCCGGCCACGGCCCGGCAGTTCCGGCGGGCGATCGTGATGCCCAACCTGGTGCCGCCGATCACCACCGTGGCGGCGGCTCGGGCCTACCGGGAGCGGATCCTGGCCGCGGTGGCCGCCGGGATCGGGCCCGAGAAGGAGGGGGAGAGTGCGGGGG
>CAYGQY010000496.1:0-1841 GCA_964352195.1 uncultured bacterium | reverse complement strand
GCCCTTCGCTCACAAGGGCATCCGTCGGACCCATGGGGTCGGTGACCGTTGAGAATCGCGGTCAGAGTAGGTCGATTCGGCGGCGGCGCCACTCAGCCCGCCCCCGCCACCGCCTCGCTGCTCAGCCGCTGGGGGCGCTCCCCCGCGCTCTCGAAGCGCTGCTCCAGCCGCAGGGCCACCAGCTGGCCGCCTGGATCGAGGCAGGCCGTGAACGGCAGCGCCGCTGACCCGTTCAGCACGGCGGCGCCCGGCAGGTCGCCGCAGGCGCTCCAGGCCGGCGGATCGGACGCCAGCCGATCCAGCACCACCCGGCTCTGGAAGCTGGCGTCGGGGTTGACGCCACCATCAAGGCCGTAGGCGGGTCCGCAGCGCACCAGCACCTGCCCCTGCCAGATCCCGCTGGGTGGCGCCCCCACCGCGTAGGTGACCGCGGCCTCTCGCCGGCCGGCGCCCTGGCCCGTGACCGTGCGCAGCTGCAGCACCGCCCGTCTCCCCGCCAGGCCGCAGACCACCGCCTGGGGGCCCTCCTCCGGGCGCACCACCGCCACGGCGCGCTCCAGATCCGAGCGGATCAGCGCCAGGGCCCGCCGCTGGTGCTCCCGCTCCCGCACTGCCCGGCTGAAGCGCTGGGCGGAGCGGCCCTCCCCCAGCAGCGCCTGGATCACCACCCCGCAGAACGCCAGCCCCAGGCCCATCGCCAGCAGCAGCTCCACCAGCGAGAACCCGCCATCGCGGCGGCTGCCGCCGCGCCGTGCCGTCCCCGATCCCATGCTCACAGCTCCGGATCCGGCTGGCAGGCGGCGCTCTCGGGTGGGCCGTCCGCCGCTCCGGCGTAGCGGCCCAGCCGCACCACCCCCAGGGGCAGGGCCATCACCAGGCAGCGCCGCAGCGCCGTGCCCGCGCTGGTCAGCACCACGGTGCCGCCATCGAGCACCAGGCCGTTGCTGCTGAAGCGCAGCACCGGCGGCAGGGTGTGGCGCAGGGCCACCACCCCCGGCTCCACCCCCTCATCGAGGCTCCGCACGCCGGAGCTGCAGGGCTCCAGCTCCCCCCCGGCAGGCTCCTCCCAGCCGCCGGCCCCCAGGCTCAGGCCGCAGGGCCGGCCGCGCTCCTCCGCCTCGGCCCGACCCCGCTCGAGGCCCTGGGCCAGCCGCCGCGTGGCGGCCTCCAGCCGCTGCTGCGCCAGCGTTTCGCTCCCCGCCAGCAGCGCCAGAGAGGCCAGCACTCCCAGCACCGACACCCCCACCATCAGCTCGATCAGGGAGAACCCGGCGGCGCTGGCCGGGTGGCGCCGGGGACGGGTCCGCCTCATGCCCCCACCTCCGCGTCGGTGGCGGCGGGCCGGCAGAGGCCGTGGGCCGCCGCCAGAAACAACCGGCGCCGCTCGATGGCCTGCTCCTCGGCGCGCAGCACCAGCCAGAGGCCGCCGCCGCCCTCGGCCGCCGCCGGCTCCAGGACCTCGCTCACCCCCTCCGGCAACGGCAGCGGCGCCGCCAGCTGGTGCCCCATCCATTCGGCCGCCCCGGCACAGTCGGCCGGGGGTGGCGCCTCGGCTGGCTGCGCCGCCCGCTGCTCGGCGGCGCTCCGGCGCAGCCGGTGCTCCTGGCGCAGCAGCACGCCATCGATCCGCCGCATCGTCTCCTGCCGCAGCTGGGCCCGCTGGCTCCAGCTGGCGCTGCTGCTCCAGAGCTGCAGCGAGGCGTTCGACGCCAGGGCGAACACCAGCGCGGCCACCATCACCTCGACCAGGTTCATCGCCCCATCCCCCGCACCGACAGGACATGGAGTGACGCGGGCTCAGGCGCCTCCAGGGCGTCGTCCGGGGGGGCATCGGGCAGCAG
>CAYGQY010000495.1:0-1848 GCA_964352195.1 uncultured bacterium | reverse complement strand
GTGATGACCAAGATGATCACCCGCAACACCACGATCCCCACCAAGAAGGCCGAGGTGTACTCCACCGCCGTCGACGGCCAGACCAACGTGGAGATCCACGTGCTGCAGGGGGAGCGCGAGCTCGCCTCCGACAACAAGAGCCTCGGCACCTTCCGTCTCGACGGCATTCCCCCGTCCCCCCGCGGCGTGCCCCAGATCGAGGTCACCTTCGACATCGACGCCAACGGCATCCTCAGCGTCACGGCCAAGGACAAGGGAAGCGGCAAGGAGCAGAGCATCTCGATCACCGGCGCCTCCACCCTCAGTGAGAACGAGGTGGAGAAGATGGTGAAGGACGCCGAGGCCAACTCGGCGGCCGACAAGGAGAAGCGTGAGCGCATCGACCTGAAGAACCAGGCCGAAACCCTGATCTACCAGTCGGAGAAACAGCTCACCGACCTGGGCGACAAGGTGAGCGCCGAGATCAAGGCCAAGATGGAGGAGAAGCGCAAGCTGCTCCAGGAGGCGGTGACCCAGGAGGACTACGAGGCGATGAAGACCCGCTTCGAGGATCTCCAGAAGGAGCTTTACGAGGTCGGGGCGTCGGTGTACCAGCAGGCGGGAGCCGAAGCCGGTGCGGCCGGTGCCGCCCCCGGGGGCAATGGCGCCACCGGGGCCTCCTCCTCCGGAGCACCGGGGGCCGACGACGTCATCGACGCGGAGTTCACCGAGAGCAAGTGAGCCCTCCCGGCCAGGCTCCCCGAGCCCCCGTCAGGGGGCTTTTTTCATGGGCAGCCCCCGTTGGCCTCGATCCGCGCCGCCGCCCAGGCGGCGCTGGCCGGGGCGAGCAGCACGCCGTTGCGGTAGTGGCCGGCGGCCAGCAGCAACCCTGGCTCCACCTCCTCCAGCAGGGGGGCGGGCCGCCCGAGGGGCCGGCCCCGCAAGCCCTGCCAGTGGCGCACCGTCCGGGCCTGGCGCAACCAGCCGGGCGCCGCGCCCCCCAGGTCCCGCAGGTCCCGCAGGAGGAGGGGATCGGCCTGGGTGCCGGGCTCGAGCGTGGCACCGAGCCAGAGGCGTCCCCCGGGCCGGGGCACCAGGTTGAAGCCCCGCCAGACCAGGGGTGCCGGCCAGCGGGGGATGTGGTCCTCCCGGAGCTCCAGCTCCAGGGCCTGGCCCAGCACCGGCTCGATGGACCGATGCTGGCCGAGGGGTTCCAGCAGGGCCGCGCTGGCCGCGCCGGCCGCCAGCACAACCCAGGGGGCTTCCAGGGTGTCGCCGCCCTCCAGCCGCAGCCGCCAGCCCGCCGGCCGCCGCTCCACCGCCTCCACGGCCGCCGTCCAGGGGGTCACCCCCAGCCGTTGACCGCTGCGGCGAAAGGCCTCCAGGGCGGCGCGGGGGTCGATCTGGCCATCGGCGGGGGAGAACAGGCCGGCCAGGGCGCCCGCCGGTGGAGCGGGGGTGAGGGTCGCCAGGGCCTCCGGGTCCCACCACGGCAGCTCGAGCCCGAGGGCGAGGCGCTGCTGGGCCAGCCGCCACAACCGGTCCCGCTCCGTCGCATCCCCCGCCAGCAGCAGCAGGCCGGCCTGGCGGGGGATCGCTCCGGCATCGGCCTCCAGCTCCGGCAGCCAGGCTCGCCAGAGCGCCAGCGACTGCTGGCGCAGACGCCAGGCCCGTCCACTGGAGCGGTGGAACACCTGGCCCATCAGCACCCCCAGGGCGGCGCTGCTGCCCGAGCCCGCCGACTGGGGGCCGAGGGCATCGGCGGCCACCAGCCCCACGGTGTGACCACGGCGCCGGAGCCACCAGGCGGTGGCCCAGCCGATCAGCCCGGCACCCACCACCAGAACGGAGCGGGGGTGCGGAGGGGGC
>CAYGQY010000494.1:0-1857 GCA_964352195.1 uncultured bacterium | reverse complement strand
CGACGGCGGAGTCGGGACGGGTGCGGACGGTGACATCGCCGCTGACACTGGTGCGGCAGCTGAGGCGGTAGCTGGCCGGCCGGTCGGCCAGGTAGACCTGCTCGACGTCGCTGCGGGGGGAGAGATTCTGGGCGCCCTCCAGCACCTCCATCACGCAGGTGCCGCACTGGCCGAGGCCACCGCAGTTGTTGAAATTGTTGAGACCCTTGTAGGGGTTGATGCCCGCATCAAGGGCGACCTGGCGAAGGTTGGCTCCTTCGATACAACCAACCTGCTGGCCTTCCTGTTCGAAGCGGATGGTGGGCACGGGTCGCAGGTGCTACGGGCGGGAACCAACTTACCTGCCGGAGGCCGCAATGGAACAGGCCTTCACATGGTTGTTGGCCCGCCGGGCGGCCCCTGCCTACGATCGCCCGGACTGCCTGCTGCGCCTTGTCTCCAGCTCCGTCCGACCCGAGCCCGTCCACCGGCGACCACTCCGGCGGGTACGACCTGGTCGTGCAGCGACTGATCCCCGGCTACGCCAGCCTGGCCCGCCTCGCCGTGGCCCTGCTGGGGGCTTCCCCCCTCGGCGCGGCTGACGGCGCCGAGGTGCTGGTGGCTGGCTGCGGCACCGGCGCGGAGCTGGCGGAGGCCGTGGTGCAGCGGCCCGACTGGCGCCTCACCGCCCTCGACCCTTCCGCGGGAATGCTGGCGGCGGCCCGCCGGCGGCTCGGGGAGCGGCCCTTGATCACCTGGCGTCAGAGCACGGTCGAGGACCTCGGAGCCGGGGCCTGCTTCGACGGGGCGCTCTCGGTCCTCGTGCTCCAGTCCCTGCCCGATGACGGCCGCAAGCTGGCCTTCCTCTCCGCCCTGGCCCGCGGCCTGCGGCCGGGCGGCCAGCTGGTGCTGGTCGATCTGATGCGTCCGGCGGTGACCCCTCTGCAGGCCCAGGTGGGTGAGGCCTGGCTGGCGTTCCAGCGGGCCAGCGGCCTGACGGCCGAGCGCAGCCGGCTGGAGCCCCTCACCCAGGGGCTGCACCCGATCGGTGAAGCCCGGCTCACGGCGCTGGTGAACGCCGCCGGCTTCAGTGATCCCGCCCGGGTGTTCCAGGCCCTCGATTACGAGGGGTTCCTGCTGCAGCGGGCAGGCTGAGCCCCCGGGCCGCGGCGACGCAGCGCTCCAGCAGCTGGGGTACCCGGTCGGCGTCCTCCCAGCCCAGGATCTCCACGGCCCGACCCTCCAGGTTCTTGTAGGTCCGGAAGAATTCGGCCACATCCTCCAACTGATTGGAGGCGATCTGGCGGATGCTGTGGATGCCCCGCTGGCGGCTGTCAGCTTCGGAGACGCAGAGCAGCTTGCCGTCGAAGGCGCCGCAGTCGACCATTTCCAGGTAGCCGATCGGACGGGCCGTGATCAGGCAGCCGGCGAAAGTGGGCTCCTCCATGATCACCATCGCGTCGAGGGGCGCTCCGTCCTCGGCGAGGGTGTTGGGGATGAACCCGTAGTCGAAGGGGTACCGCACGGAGGAGTGGAGCACCCGGTCGAGGGCCATCAGGCCGGCGGCGCTGTTGTACTCGTATTTGTTGCGGCTACCGGCGGGGATCTCCACCACCAGGTGCACCAGCCCCGGGGAGGGAGAGGCGGCCAGGCTGCTGATGTCCATCGCTCAGGGTGATCGGCAGGGGAGACCTGGACGCGGGGTCGAGATGATCAAGCAGGACGCTGCCCACGGGAACGACCAGGGCCAGCAGACCGATCAGGGCCCCGATCACGGGCGTGCCGCTGTCAAAGGCCCCGTCATAGTCGTCGTCGGCTTCGGCTGGAGCCGCCGCGGAGGGGACGGGGACCGGCTGGGAGACTGTCTCTTATTAAACA
>CAYGQY010000493.1:0-1861 GCA_964352195.1 uncultured bacterium | reverse complement strand
CGGTGCCGGACCTGCTGGCCACGGTGGAGGCCCTGCGCCAGGCCGATCTGCTCGGGGAGCTGCGGTTGCTCCATTTCCACGTGGGAAGCCAGATCAACGACATCGCCGTGCTCAAGGACGCCCTGCAGGAGGCGGGCCAGATCTACGTGCAGCTGGCGGGGCTCGGCGCCCCGATGGGCTACCTGGATGTGGGCGGCGGCCTGGGCATCGACTACGACGGCAGCCGAACCGCCACCGCCGCCTCCACCAATTACTCCCTGCAGAACTACGCCAACGACGTGGTGGCCACGGTGCGCGAGTGCTGCGAGCCCCATGCCCTCCCCCTGCCCACCCTGGTGAGCGAGAGCGGCCGGGCCATCGCCAGCCATTTCAGCGTGCTCGTCTTCGACGTGTTGGGCGCCGCTTCCCCGCCCGGGTCGGTGCCCGAGGCCCCAGCGGGCGAGCCGCTGATCGTGCGCAACCTGCGGGACACCCTGGCCACCATCCAGTCCAGCGCGGACGAAGGCACCGACCGGCTCCAGGAGGCCTGGAACGACGCGATCAAGTTCCGCGACGATGCCCTCTCCGCCTTCCGGCTGGGGTACCTGGGCCTGACCGACCGGGCCAGGGCCGAGCAGCTGCACTGGGCCTGCTGCCGTGCCATCGCCGAGCGGCTGGCCGCCCTGTCGCCGGAGCACGCCATCCCCGAGGATCTGCGCGCCCTGCCGGCGGCGCTGGCGGGCACGTACTACGCCAACCTCTCGGTGTTCCGCTCGGCGCCGGACACCTGGGCGATCGATCAGCTCTTCCCGGTGCTGCCGATCCACCGGCTCGATGAGCGCCCCGACAGGCTGGGCAGCTTCGCCGATCTCACCTGCGATTCCGACGGAAAGCTGGCCCGCTTCATCGGCTCCGGCCAGCCCAGACCCCTGCTGGAGCTCCATGGCCTGCGGGAGGGCGAGCCCTACTGGATCGGGCTGTTTCTCGCCGGCGCCTACCAGGAGGTGATGGGCAATCTGCACAACCTGTTCGGCAGCACCAATGCCGTTCACATCCGTCTGGGTGCCAATGGGCGCTACCGGGTCGACCATGTGGTGAGGGGCAACACCAACACCGAGGTGCTCGAGGCGATGGAACACGATCCCGATCTGCTGCTCGAGCGACTGCGCATGGCCAGTGAGGCCGCGATCAGCCGGGGGGACCTGCCGTTGCGGGATGCCCGCCGCCTGATGGCCCACCTGCGGACCAGCCTGCTCCAGACCACCTATCTGCAGACCTGAGAGGGAGACCGCCATGTGGGGAGACGAACCGGAGCTGGCCGTGGTCCGGGAGCGGATGAAGCTGCTGCTGGAGATCCACGCCGGCGAGCTGGAGCCGATCACCCGCGAGGCGCCGATGGGGGAGCTGCTGATGCGGCAGGGCGAACCCGCCGACAAGCTGATGCTGCTCACCCGGGGCAAGGTGGCGATCCAGATCCATCTGCTGGAGCCCCTGCCCCACACCTTCGCCGTGATCGAGGCGGAGGAGCTGCTGGGCGAGATGGGCCTCTTCGGCACCGGCCTCCACTCGGCCGACGTGCGGGTGGTGGACGGCCCGGCCCAGGTGGTGGAGGTCAGTGCCGACAGCGTGCTGAAGACGATCCTGTTCGATGTGGATCTGGCCATGGAGCTGCTGGCCCTGGTGAGCCACCGCTGCATGCGCAGCAACGAGGTGATCGGGCTCCTGCTCGACGGCATCGCGGCCGCCCACCGGGGCGACACCGCCCAGCTCGAGGCCATTGGCCGGGAGGTCCACCCCCTCCGGTATTGCCTCAGCAAGGGGATGGAGCGGCTGATGGCGATGGGGCGGACCGTGGCTGCGGCCCTCCCTCCCGGTTGAGCGC
>CAYGQY010000492.1:0-1862 GCA_964352195.1 uncultured bacterium | reverse complement strand
CTCCAACGGTGAACCCGTCGACGGTGCCGTGGTCCGGCTGCTGCCCCCCGGTGGCGGCGAGGCGGTGGAGGTGGGCCGGATGGATGCCAGCGGTCGGCTGGGCTTCCAGCTGCCCCAGGGTGCCGACGGCAGCTGGGAACTCCAGGTGGACGCCGGTCCGGGCCACCGTGACTTCCTCGAGGTGCCGATCCAGCAGGGTCAGCCGCTCCTCGATCAGGTGAGCCAGTCCGGCCCGGCGGGCCAGCCCCCGGTGCTGGCCACCGCCCTGGCGTCCGCCTGGTCCTCCCCCCTGCTGCTGGGTGCCCTGGTGATCGGCGGGCTCGGCAGCCTCATCGGTGTGGTGGCCGGCCTCGGGACTCTGGGCCCACTGGGCCATCGCTGGGGTCGCCGCCCCTGAACCCGCCGGGGGGGCGCCCGCGGCCACCCCGGGCCCACGGCCCCGGCCGGGCGAGCGCCACACTGGCAGCTGCGAGTTCCAGCCAGGCCCATGAGCACCGGCAGTGAAGTTCTCGACGGGATGGTGGAGCGCCTGCGGAGCACCTCCGACCCGAAGCGCCGCTACGAGTACGTCCTCTGGCTGGCCCGCAAGCTTGAGCCCCTCCCCGATGAGTTCCGTCAGGAGCCCTTCAAGGTCAGGGGGTGCGTCTCCCAGGTGTACGTCGTGGGGCAGCTGGTGGACGGCCGGCTCCACTGGCAGGGAGATTCCGACGCCCAGATCACCAAGGGTCTGCTGGCCCTGCTGATCGCCGGTCTCGAGGGCCTCACCCCCACCCAGGCCGCCGCCCTCGATCCCGCCTTCCTGGCCGAGACGGGTCTGCAGGCCAGCCTCACCCCCTCCCGGGCGAACGGATTCCTCAACATTCTGCGGATGATGCAGTCTCAGGCCAGAGCCCTGGGCCCGGGGGAGGGGTGATTTCTAGGATCAGTGGTTTCGTGGCGCCCCCGGCATGACCATCGGCATCGGTTTGCTCGGGCTGGGGACGGTGGGAGCCGGAGTGGCGGCCATCCTCACCAGCCCCGACGGGCGCCATCCGCTGGTGGCGGACCTGCGTCTGAGACGGGTGGCGGTGCGGGATCTCCAGCGTCCGCGCCCGGTGACGATCCAGCCGGAGCTGCTCACCACCGACCCGGAGCAGGTGATTCAGGATCCGGGCGTCGAGATCGTCGTGGAGGTGATCGGCGGCCTTGAGCCGGCCCGAACCCTGATCCTGTCTGCGATCGCCGCCGGTAAATCAGTGGTCACCGCCAACAAGGCGGTGATCGCCCGCCACGGAGAGGAGATCACCGCCGCCGCCGCCGCCCGAGGCGTCTATGTGCTGATCGAAGCGGCGGTGGGAGGCGGAATCCCGATCATCGAACCCCTGAAGCAATCGCTGGGCGGCAATCGCATCGAACGGGTGAGCGGGATCATCAACGGCACCACCAACTACATCCTCAGCCGCATGGCCGATGAGGGCGCGGCCTACGGCGATGTGCTGGCCGACGCCCAGCGCCTGGGTTACGCCGAAGCCGATCCGGCCGCCGATGTGGAGGGGGGGGACGCCGCCGACAAGATCGCCATCCTTGCCGGCCTCGCCTATGGCGGCGCCGTGGAACGGGAGGCGATTCCCACCGAGGGCATCAGCGCTCTGGATGCCCTCGACGTGGATTACGCCGCCAGGCTCGGCTATGGCCTCAAGCTGCTGGCGGTGGCGCAGCGGCTGGGATCGGACCCCGACGGCACCGAGCAACTCGATGTGCGGGTCCATCCCACCCTGGTGCCCCGTGACCATCCCCTAGCGGGGGTGCATGGGGTCAACAACGCGATCCTGGTCGAAGGGGATCCGGTGGGACGGGTGATGTTCTATGGCCCGGGCGCCGGG
>CAYGQY010000491.1:0-1863 GCA_964352195.1 uncultured bacterium | reverse complement strand
AGGCTGGAGCGCACCAGCCCCTCCTCCTCCAGGGTGCGCAAATGGCGCCGCATCACCTGAACGGACACCTCCAGACGTCGCGCCAGCGCCGCCGCCGTGCACTCCCCATGCCGCAGCAGCAGAGCCAGGGCCGCCTCCCGGGTGGAGGAGGGTGTGGTGTCCGCGCTGTTCACTGCGGCGCCGCGGGCTGGGGAACGGCCCACAGCCGCGAAAGAAGCCGCGGAGGTGTCGCTGTTGACTGGAGTGGCGAGGCCATCCGGGGCTGAACCTGTAACGAATGCAGTGGTCAAGGTGCGGGAGCGATAGGGAATCGCATCAACGACACCAGGCCCCAACACGATGCCACGGGTTCGTGGCGATTGGGTGGCCAGACCCGCCGGCCCTCACCTGGACGGCACAATGGGAGAGAACCCAGGCCCAGGATCTGTGCCCTAAGCTGCGAGAAAGGAAATCTTAGGGTTTCGTAATCAGCGGTTTCGGCCAGGTTGGCCGCCCCCGAGCAGATCCTGGTTTCCTCGCTCAATCCGGCCTTACAGCTGGTTTTGATCGGCGCACCGAACCCTGCTTCCCAGTCCGAACCCGGTTTGCCGAGCCTGTCGGCCCTGCTCCGCCTTCTCTCTGTCGCCCCTTTCCTCTCCATGTCTGATTCCGCCGCCTCCAGCTCCGCACCCAGCCCCGAGAGCCTGGAGGTGATCCGGAAGTTTGCGGAGACCTACGCCCAACGCACCGGCACCTACTTCTGTAGTGATCCGGGGGTCACGGCGGTGGTGCTGGAGGGCCTGGCGCGGCACAAGGACGACCTTGGCGGCGCCCTGTGCCCCTGCCGCCACTACGAAGACAAGGAGGCTGAAGTGGCCCAGGCCTTCTGGAATTGCCCCTGTGTGCCGATGCGGGAGCGCAAGGAGTGCCACTGCATGCTGTTCCTTACCGAAGACAATCCTTTCCGCGGTGAGAAGCAGTCCATCAGCATCGAAGAAATCAAAACACTCGCCGCCGGCTGAGTCCACTCGCTTTCCCCAACATGTCCACAGCCACCGTCGGAGAACTTGTTTCTCAGCCGTATAAGTACGGTTTCGTCACTGATATTGAAACCGAGAAGATTGCCAAGGGTCTCAGCGAGGACGTGGTTCGGCTGATCTCGGCCAAGAAAGAGGAGCCCCAGTTTCTGCTGGATTTCCGTTTGCGTGCCTACCGGCAGTGGCTGCAGATGCAGGAGCCCGATTGGGCCGCACTGGGCCATCCGGCCATTGATTACCAGGAGATCATTTATTACGCCGCTCCCAAAAAGCAGGACAAAAAAGCCAGCCTCGATGAGGTGGACCCCAAGCTGCTGGAAACCTTTGACAAGCTCGGCATCCCCCTAGGTGAGCAGAAGCGCCTCTCCAACGTGGCTGTGGATGCCGTGTTCGACAGCGTGTCCATCGCCACCACCTTTCGCGAAAAGCTCGCCGAAGACGGGGTGATCTTCTGCTCGATCAGCGAGGCCGTCAAGGATTTTCCCGAGCTCATCGAGGCCTACCTGGGCACGGTGGTGCCCACCAATGACAACTTCTTTTCGGCACTCAATTCTGCCGTCTTCAGTGATGGCTCCTTTGTGTTTATCCCCAAGGGGGTGGCCTGTCCAATGGAGCTCTCCACCTACTTCCGCATCAACTCCGGCGATACGGGCCAGTTTGAGCGCACCTTGATCGTGGCTGAGGAGGGCGCCTCCGTGAGCTATCTCGAGGGTTGCACGGCCCCGATGTTTGACACCAACCAGCTGCACGCCGCCGTGGTTGAGCTGGTGGCCCTCGATGATGCCTCCATCAAGTATTCCACCGTCCAGAACTGGTACGCCGGCGATGAGAACGGAGTGGGAGGCAT
>CAYGQY010000490.1:0-1865 GCA_964352195.1 uncultured bacterium | reverse complement strand
CGTTCAGGCTGAGGTTGCTCATGAACGGGAACGGGTGGGCCGGATCCACCGCCAGGGGGGTGAGCACCGGGAAGATCGCGGTCCGGAAATAGGTGTCGATCCAGCTCTTCTGCTGTTTGTTGAGGCGCTGGTAATCGATCAGCTGCACCCCCTGCTCGAACAGTTCCTGCTTGAGCTTCTGGCGGTAGTGGGCCTGCTGCTGCTCGAGCAGGGGCCGGAGCGTCGTCTGGATGGCTTCGAGCTGCTGGCGGGGAGTGAGTCCATCGTCACTGAGGCTGGTGACCCCCGCTTCCAGCTGGGACTTCAGGGAGGCGACCCTCACCATGAAGAATTCATCGAGATTGTTGCTGAAGATGGCGCTGAATTTCGCCTGCTCCAGCAAGGGGGTACTGGGGTCGAACGCCTGGGCCAGGACCCGGCTGTTGAACGCAATCCAGCTCAGCTCACGGTTGATGTAGAGCTCCGGAGCCACCACTGAATCGCTCATCGCCGAACCATCGCCTGCAGCTGCCGCCGGCAACGTAGCAATCAGAGGGTGGGGGATTCGGTATGGGGCTTGCTTGCCCGGGAGCCATCCGCCGTGGGAAGACCGCCGATCACCAGCGCGATCACCCCCACGAACAGCACGATGCCGAACCAGAACGGTGTCCGGCGTCCCAGCAGGTCGTAGGCCAGCCCGGCCAGGGGCGGACCGACAAAGCTGCCCAGACTCTGGAGACCCTGGAGGCTGCCCAGGGCGGCCCCCTGGCCACCGGCCGCCAGCCGCCGGGACACCTGGCTGCGCAGACAGGGGGTCACCAGGCCCGTGCCGCAGGCCAGGAGCGCCACGGCGCTGAACACGAGCGGCAGGGCATTGCCCCGGTCGGCGATGGGCACCAGCAGGCAGCCGGTCACCACCAGGCCCAGCCCCGTCACGGTCAGGCGCGATTCCCCGAAGCGCGCCACCAGGGGACCGATCAGCCCCCCCTGCACCACGGTGGCCACGACGCCCACCACCAGGAATGCCGCTGCCGAGAGCCCCGGCCCCCAACCGAAGCCCTGCTTGAAATAGAGCACCAACACGGCGGTGAAGCCGTTGAATCCCAGAAAGAACAGGAAGAAGGCCAGGCAGAGCCGCCGCACCCGCGGATCCCTGAATAGGCGCCTCAGCTGGACGACGGGATTGAGCTCCCGCTTCCGGGGCAGGGCAAGGCGGGCCGCCGGCGGGTGGGTTTCCGGCAGCACCGTGAGCACCAGGACCAGGTTCAGTGCTGCCACCCCCACGGCCAGCAGCAGGGGCAGGGTGATGCTGACGCCGGCCAGCAGGCCGCCCAGGGCCGGACCCAGGATGAAACCCAGCCCGAAGGCCACACCGATCAGCCCGAAGGCCTTGGCCCGCTGCTCCGGCGGGCTGATGTCGGCCAGCACAGCCCCGGCGGTGGCGGCGGTGCCGCCGCTCACCCCATCCACCAGGCGGGCCCCGAACAGCAGGGCCAGGGGCCAGGCGCTGCCCGCCGGCCAGGGCAGGGCCAGGGTGAGGGCGAAGCCCCCCAGCCCCAGCACCGATCCGGCCACGCAGGTGGCCAGCACCGGCCGGCGGCCGAAGCGGTCGCTCAGGGCCCCAATCAGGGGGGTGACCAGGAACTGGGCCAGGGCGTAGCTGCCGGCCAGCAGGCCGAGGGTGCTGCCATCGCTGGTGAAGCCCGCCAGCAGGAACGGAAGCAGCGGAAAGACGATGCTTTCCGAGAGCCGGTCGTTCAGCAGGGTCAGGAAGACGCAGGTGGTGGTGGTGGGGCGGGCCCCGCGCACGGGGTCGGCTCGCCGCGGATTCCCCTTCCCATGGGGCCGGCGGGAAACCCGCCAAGCTGGGTGGGACGTTCTGATCG